>NZ_JBIIAY010000064.1:0-17408 GCF_044239655.1 Brevundimonas sp. | reverse complement strand
ATGACCGACCCGACCTTCAAATCCGACTTCCTGACCACGCTCCAGGCGCGCGGATATATCCACCAGATCACCCACCCGACCGAACTCGACACGGCGGCGAAGGACGGGATCGTCTCAGGCTACATCGGGTTCGATGCCACGGCACCCAGCCTGCACGTCGGCTCCCTGATCCAGATCATGATGCTGCGCCGGCTCCAGCAGGCCGGCGGCCGGCCCGTCGTCATCATGGGTGGGGGCACGACCAAGGTCGGTGACCCGACCGGCAAGGACACTTCACGGCCCCAGCTGACCGACGAAACCATCCAGTCCAATATCGCCTCCATCCGGACGGTGTTCGAGAAATTCCTGACCTTCGGCGACGGCCCCACCGATGCGATCATGATCGACAACGATCAGTGGCTGTCGAAATACGGCTACATCGAATTCCTGCGCGACTACGGGACCCACTTCACGGTCAACCGGATGCTGGCATTCGACTCGGTCAAGCTGCGGCTGGAACGCGAGCAGCCGATGACCTTCCTCGAGTTCAACTACATGCTGATGCAGTCGGTGGACTTCCTGGAGCTCAACCGCCGCCAGAATGTGGCCCTTCAGATGGGCGGGTCGGACCAATGGGGCAATATCGTCTCCGGCGTCGATCTGGTTCGCCGGGTGGATCAGAAGGCCGCCTTCGGCCTGACCACGCCGCTCCTGACGACGGCCTCGGGCGGCAAGATGGGCAAGACGGCCCAGGGTGCCGTCTGGCTCAATGCCGAACAGTTGAGCCCCTATGACTACTGGCAGTTCTGGAGGAACGCCGAGGACGCCGACGTCGGCCGGTTCATGAAACTGTTCACCGACCTGCCGCTGGACCAGATCGCCGCCTGGGAAGCGAAACAGGGTGCCGAGATCAACGAGGCCAAGAAGGCGCTCGCCGACGCGGCGACCACCCTGCTTCACGGCACCGAGGAGGCGGCCAAGGCCCGCGCGGCGGCCGAGGGGGCCTTCGAACGCGGCACGATGTCCGCCGACCTGCCCACCGTCGAACTCCCGTCGGCCGAGGTCATCGGCGCCATGATAGCTGCGGTGACCACCAAGGCCGGCCTCACCGCATCCAACGGCGAGGCGCGTCGCCTGGCCCAGGGCGGCGGCCTTCGCCTGAACGACGAAGCCATCTCTGACGGCGCTCGCCTGATCGAAGCCTCCGACGTCGGCCCCGAGGGCGTCATCAAACTGGCCGCCGGCAAGAAAAAGATCGTACTCGTCAGACCCGTCTGACCCGGAGAAGCGAAATGACGATTGAACCCGGTTCCCCCGCCCCTGCCTTCGATATGCCCACCGACGGCGGCGGGCGCATCCGCAGTGCCGACCTGATCGGCAGATCCGTCGTCCTGTATTTCTACCCCAAGGCCGACACCCCGGGCTGTACTACGGAAGCGCAGGATTTCACGGCCCTGGCCGAGGATTTCACTGCCGCGAACACCGTCGTCATCGGCGTCTCCCGCGATGCGGTAAAGGCGCTGGACCGGTTCAAGACCAAGCGCGAGTTGGGGGTCATCCTCGCGTCCGACGACGAAGGCTCGGTCACCGAAGCCTTTGGCGTGTGGGGAGAAAAGACGCTCTACGGTCGCGTCTACATGGGGATCGAGCGCGCCGCCTTCCTGATCGATGCAGGCGGCCTTGTCCGACAGGTCTGGCGCAAGGTCTCGGTCAAGGGACACGCTCAGGCGGTTCTGGACGCCGTCCGGTTGCTCTGACCAGTATAAATCTCGCCGTGATCTGACCTCGACAGACTTGTCATTACCCCTGTCAGGCGAAACTTTACCGTATCCAGATTCGTTTTCGGGTGTGCGGCGCACAATCAGGGTTAACAATGCGTGAACGCCATTGCCGTAAGCGTCAGCGTACGGTTTAGTGCCTCCGGAACGTGGGGGCGTGTTCATATGGAAGACGAACAAGGGGCGGTTAGGCGGTCCCTTCTGGATCGCTTTTTTCCGGAGCGTCATCTCTATTTGCGCAGCCACGGCGAGGTCCGGGGCTATGTTTTGACCGGCAGCCGTCAGGCCATGATCGCGGCTGTGGCTGTGGTTTTTGCGGCCTGGACCCTTGTGGCGTCCGGCGGCTTCCTGTTCGACGTGATCGCCCGCAGCCAGGCTGACAGCGACGTCGCCCGCGCCCGCGCCGCCTCGGAACGGGTCAACGCAGACCTCCAGGCCCGGCTCGAGACTGCCGTCGTCCGCATGTCGGCCACCAACGGATCGCTGGACGAGATGGCCGAGATGGTCGAGCGCCGACACGCGGCCCTGACAGGGGTGATGAGCAATTTCCAGGGCATCCCGGGATCGCAGGCGGCTCTGCGTCCTGCACGGGCCCTTAACCCGGCGACCACCACCCCTGTTCAACGCATCATGGCCGTGCGCATGGACCAGGACCGGCTGATCGCCCGGGCCCAGACCTTCGCCCAGAACCGCGCCGAACGGCTGCGCCTGGCCTTTCGCCTCGCGGGGCTGAACCCTGCGGCCTATGTCTCGCGCGGATCGTCCTTGGGCGGGCCTCTGGTCGAGGCCAAGGACCCCAGTGCCCTGGCCGCCATCCTGGATGTCGATGAGCCCTTCGCCATCCGCATCCGCAACGCCGCCGACAACCTTAGTGAAATGCGCCAACTGGCCGACGTCGCGGAGGGCCTGCCGTTCAACAAGCCGACCACCGCGCGGACCACGTCCGGGTTCGGCGTACGGTTCGATCCGTTCAACGGCCGACCCGCCCTGCATCAGGGTCAGGACTTCGCTGCGCCCCTGAATACGCCGATCTCGGCCACCGCGCCCGGCGTCGTGTCGTTTACCGGCGTCCGTTCAGGGTATGGCAACACCGTTGAGATAGATCACGGTCACGGCTTCAAGACCCGCTTCGCCCACCTGAACTCCATCGCCGTCGCCACCGGCCAGCCGATCGCGCTGGGCCAGAGGATCGGCGGCATGGGGACCACGGGGCGTTCCACCGGCGTGCATCTGCACTATGAAGTGTGGGTGGACGGCCGACCCCAGAATCCCGCCCGCTTCCTCAGAGCAGGAGACCAGCTTGTTCAACAAAACTAACACCCCCCGCCCGGCCGCCCAGCCGATCCCGCCCCTGCCCGACCTGCCGACCGCAGGCCGGTCTGTCAGCGCCCCGACCCCGGCCCCGTCGCCGGTGGCGTCGTCGCGGGGCCTGTCGACCCTGTCGTCGGACCTCAGCTTCGAAGGGGTCATCTCGGGGGCCGGTGATCTTCAGGTCGACGGAGCGATCAAGGGTGATGTCCGCGTCGGCCGGCTGATCGTCGGTGAAACCGGTGCGATCGAGGGCAATGTCGCGGCCGATTATCTAGAGGTCCGTGGCCGGATCGTCGGTGCCGTCACCGGCAAACAGGTCAAGCTGATCTCGACGGCCTATCTGGACGGCGACATCACGGCCGAACAGCTGTCGATCGACGTGGGTGCCTATTTCCAGGGCCGCGTTCTGCAAAGCCGCCGCGACGTCCCCGCCTCGGCCCCGCCCGCCCGGCCTGCGCCGGCCCCGGTCGCGCCGGAACCTGCGCCGCAAGTCATCGAGATGAAGCCGGTTTGAATTTCTCCCTCCCCTTCATGGGGAGGGATGATCGCGGAGCGATCCGGGTGGGGCCGTGTAAAGCACGCTCCTCACCTATCGGATCCTATCCTGACTTGCCTTCGCCTCGCCGTCCCTGCCTGCGACGGGGAGAGAGGATCTTACAATCTGAACGCCGCTTCAAGCATGCCGTGCTGGCTCAGGACCGGGTTCACCGGCTCCTCCACCGGCGCGTCCAGATACATCCGGCGATCAAGGTACAGCACCCGGTCGTGGAGCTTCTCGGCGCGGACCACATATTCGACCAGGGCGATCGGCAGGTCGGCATGGCTGGGCTCGGCATCCGCCGGGCGCGGGGTCAGGCGATAGCGCGGATCACAGGCGGCATCAGGCTCCATATCGCCTTCGCGCACCGCCCGCTGGACCAGCAGCCAGGACGCGACCTGCATCAAGCGGGTCGTCAGCTTCATGCTCTCGGCCGCATAGGCCAGGGCCGCCGCGCGCGACAGCAGCTTGGACTCGCGCCGCCCGTCGCCGTCCAGATAGGCGGCGATGTCCTCAACCAGCTCCATGCCCTCGGCGAAGGTGCGGTCGAAAAGCTCCGAGCGCGCGAAGTCGCGGATCTCGGCCGCGCGGGACCGCATGTCGGGCAGGGCAGCGTCAGTGGTCATAAAGGCCATAATACTCATGAAACTGCGCGCGCGTCCGTATCGATTTTCGGGCCATGGCGGCCCCTGCGGTCCCGGGCTGCAACCCCCGTGCCAGCGTACCGGCGGTGTGCGAAACCGTCGTCAGGCGCCGAAGTTGAACAGGGCGTCGGCGGCGCTCTTCTTGGCCTGCTTGCCCGCGATGGCGGATCGGGCCCGTTCGATCTCGGTGTTCAGGGCCTCGATCCGCTCGTCCAGTTCCTGAACCGAATACAGGTCGAGGTCCTCGCGGCCCAGCGCCGTCAGGGTGGCACCGCGGCCGACGCGGGGCTCCAGATCTTCAAACGTCATCACCGGCTCCTGTGGCCATGCTCCGTGTGAACCCCTATTTCAGCGCCTGTCGCGGCATGAATGCAAGGTTGCTCGCCCATGAAGGTCATCGAGATCAAGGGCGGCTCCGGCCCCGCCGAGGCGCTGACGCTCGCCGAACGTCCGGATCCGGAGCCCGGACCGGGACAGGTCCGCATCAGGGTTCGCGCCGCCGGGGTCAACCGCCCCGACCTGTTGCAGCGCCAGGGCCGTTACCCGCCGCCGCCTGGCGCGCCGGACATCCTGGGGCTCGAGGTCGCCGGGGAGATCGACCGGATCGGCACCGATGACGGCTCGGGTGGCGTGGGGCGATGGCGGCTCGGCGACCGGGTCTGCGCCTTGCTGGGCGGAGGTGCCTATGCGGAGTCCGCCGTGGTCGACGCCCGGCATGTCCTGCCCATCCCCAACGGCATGGATTTCATCCAGGCCGCCGCCCTGCCCGAGACGGTCTTCACCGTCTTCGCCAATGTGTTCGAGGCGGGCGGTCTGAAGGCCGGCGAGACCCTGCTGATCCATGGTGCGACCAGCGGCATCGGCGTGACCGCCATCCAGATGGCCAAGGCGGCCGGTGCGCGGGTCATCGCCACGTCACGCGGGCCGGAGAAAGCCGCCGCCGCCCTGACCCTGGGGGCCGACATCAGCCTTGACGCCTCGGTCGACGACGTCGCGGCGGCGCTGGCCGAGGCCGGCGGGGTCGATGTGGTTCTGGACATGGTCGGAGCCGACTATGCGCGGATCAATCTCGACGCGCTGAAACCCCTCGGTCGATGGGTGGTGATCGCCACGCTTTCGGGCGCGCGGTCGGAGATCGATCTGTCGAAAGTGATGATGAAGCGGATCGTGCTGACCGGTTCGACCCTGCGGGCGCGCCCGGCCGACGAGAAGGCGCGGCTGGCGACGGCGGTCGAGGCGACAGTCTGGCCCTGGGTCGCGTCAGGCGCGGTCAGGCCGCCTGTGGAGGCGACGTTCCCGCTGTCCGCGGCCGCTGCGGCCCACCTCCATCTGGAAGCGGGCCGCCATGTCGGCAAGGTTGTTCTGGAGGTCTAGGCTTACCAGCCCCCTCCACCGCGCCGCACCGGGCGGATCGACGAGATGCGGTCGTTCAGGCCCCAGCGGTCGAGGTTCCGGACCGAACCGTCGAACTGCTGGCACTGACCCCGGAAGTTGGAGTCGGTGCAGGCTTCCCAGGTGCCCCGGAACTGCATCGAGCTGATGGCGTCGTTGAAGCCGGAGTTGCCGAGGTTGTAGATCTCGCCCGTGAAGGTCTGGGACTGGCCGCGGAAATTGGCGTCGCGATAAACAGTCACCGAGTTGCCGCCATTGCCACCGCCCCAGCCGCCGCCGTTGTTGCCACCGCCGTTGTTGCCGCCCCAACCACCGCCGTTGTTTCCGCCGCCGTTGTTGCCGCCACCCCAACCACCGCCGTTATTGCCACCGTTGTTGTTGCCACCGCCGCCGGGGCGCCCGCCGCCACCGTTGTTGCTGCCCCGCTCATAGTCGCCACGGAAGCTGCCGCAGACCAGAAGACCGTCGATGTTGCCGATCTCATTGTTGGCGCAGCGGGCCAGTTCGATCGAGGTGCCGCGCAGATTGCCGCGCGTGTCCTGGCAGTCGGCGTACAGGCGGCCCTGATTGACGTACTCGCCCGAACAGGTCTGGGCATAGCTGCCCCGCGGTGCGACCCGCTGCTGGCCGCCTTCAGGTGCCGCGAACTGCTGGGGTGCCAGCAGGGCCATGGCGGCAGCCGCCGCGCTCATTTGAATCAACATCGCGTTCCCTCCAGAACAATCCCTAAAGACGCACAACGCGCCTGGACGACCAGTGTTCATCCCCGAACATGAACCTGTGCTGTATGTCCGTTTCAGACGCGTGACGGTCAACGTTTTCTTTTCTGACGAAACGGCCTATACCTCGACCATCGCGCCCGGCCGAAAGGTCGGGCGCCGTCGTATCCAGAGCCCGCATTCGGGCCATCTTCTACCGGGACCAACGCCCATGACCGACATCCTCATGCCCAAGGCCACCGCGGTCTGGATGGTGGACAACACCTCCCTGACCTTCGAGCAGATCGCCGCCTTCTGTGGCCTGCATCCGCTCGAAGTGCGCGGCATCGCCGACGGCGACGTGGCCCGCGACATCCGCGGCGTCGATCCGATCACCGGCGGTCAGCTGACCCGCGAGGAGCTCGACAAGGCCCAGGACAATGCCGACTACCGCATGAAGGCCATCGTCAGCCGCCACGCCGAACTGCTGAAGGCCCACAAGGCACCGCCGAAATACACGCCGGTCTCGCGCCGCCAGGACCGTCCGGACGCCATCGCCTGGTTCGTGCGCAACCACCCCGAGGTGACCGACGCCCAGATCGCCAAACTGCTGGGCACCACCAAATCCACGATCGAGAGCGTGCGCAACCGCACCCACTGGAACAGCCCCCAGATCAAACCGGTCGATCCGGTCACACTGGGCCTCGTCGGCCAGCTCGCGCTCGACGACCTGGTCTCCAAGGCCGCCGCCAAGAAGAACAAGGACGACGCCAAGAAGGGCGGCGACACTCTCCAGCCCGTCGAGGCCGAACCCGCCGAGCCCGAGTTCGTCCCCGAAGCCGCAGAGCGCCGCACCGCCGAACCGACGGCCGCTTCGGTGTTCGGGACGCGCAACTAGACCGGAAACGGCAACGGCCCCGGTGTCTCCACCGGGGCCGTTCCTTAACTTAACGCGGGTGGCCCGGCTAACCTGCCCGGGCCTCGAGACTGGTGATTTCCTCCTTGAGCCGGAGCTTCCTTCGCTTCAGCTCCCTGACCTGCAACGGATCCACGGCCGGATGATGCACCTCCCGCTGGATGGTCTCATCCAGCAGACGGTGACGGTTTCCCAGTTCGCGGATACGAGCTTCGATGGTCATGGCTTGCGCCTCCATGTCTAAGGGACCAGGTAGTGAGCGCCCGGAACGCCGGTCTGTGGAATCACGAGTCCGTGACGACAACAGGGTGTTAACGGGCTCCGGACTGGGACAGGCTGAGCGCCAATAAGGACCATGATGTGAACGGAGCCGTACGGAACCTTCCACCCCGCCTTGTCGTGGGAATTTCCGGTGCGTCCGGCGTGACTTACGGCGTCCGGGTGCTGGATGCGCTGAACGACCTGGGCGTCGAAAGCCACCTCGTCGTCACCCGTGCCACCCTGCTGACCCTGTCCCAGGAAACAGATCTGACCCCTGGCGACCTCATGGGCCGCGCCACCGTGTCGCACCGGCTGAACGACGTCGGCGCGACCATTGCCTCCGGCTCGTTCCGGTCGCTGGGCATGATCGTCGCGCCATGCTCGGTCCGGACCATGAGCGAGATCGCCACCGGCGTGACCTCGACCCTGCTGACCCGCGCCGCTGATGTGGTCTTGAAGGAGCGACGGCCTCTGGTTCTGATGGTGCGCGAAACGCCTCTGCACCTGGGGCATCTGCGGACCATGACGGCCCTGGCCGAGATGGGCGCGATCATCGCGCCGCCCGTCCCCGCCTTCTACGCCAAGCCCACCTCTATCGCCGAGATGGTGGACCAGTCGGTGGGCCGCGCGCTGGACCTGTTCGGGCTGGACTGGTCGGCCGTGCGTCGTTGGGGCGGGCTGAAGGGCCCGGCCGACGCGGAATGAGCGACGGCGGGCTCTGGGACTGGGCGGTCGCCGCCTATGCCGTACCGGGCGTGCCGGAGGCCTGTCTTCAGCTTCAGGAGGTCAACGGCCAGAGTGTGCCGCTTCTGCTCTGGGCGGCCTGGTGTGCTAGGTCGGGTCGATGTCCCGACGGCGATACGCTGGAAGCCGCCTGCGACACCGCCCGCGCCTGGGACCGCGCCGCCATCACCCCGCTGCGCAAGGTTCGGGTCACGCTGAAGGCCCAGATCCTCGACATGGGTTCAGATGCCCGCCTGGCCCTTCGTGAACAGGTCAAGGCGCTTGAGCTGGAGGCTGAACGCGGCCTGCTGACCGACCTGGAAGCCCTCGCTCCGCCGTCGACCGGGACCGCCCTGCCCGCGCTGGACGGCATGGTCGAGGTCGCGCGCGTCTGGGACCGCGTCGTGCCGCGCCAGGCGCTGATCGCGCTCGCCGAACGCCTTCCGGCATGACGCCGCCTCGGCTATGATTGCGCGAGTCAGGGCCTGCGCATGAACGACGACGAACCTTTCCTGTCCGAAGACGAGCTGGCGCTCCACGCGGAGGTCAAGCTGCTGCGCCAGGAGCATGCCGATCTCGACGCCTCCATCGAGGCGCTCAACCACATGCCGATCCCCGACCAGCTGATGATCGCCCGGCTGAAACGCAAGAAACTGCTGCTGCGCGACGAGATCGTGAAGATCGAAAGCCGCATCCTGCCCGACATCATCGCCTGACTGGCGCGACTGGCAAATCCGCGAAAAATGGCTATACTTATGGCCATAATCGGAGAGCGATCATGGCCAGTTACGGCGTCGCCGAAGCCAAGAACAATTTCACTCACCTGCTCGACCGGGTCGAGGCTGGCGAGAGCATCACGATCACCCGCCATGGCAAGCCAGTGGCCGAGTTGAAAGCAGCAGCTCGGGAAAGGCCAGTGTTGTCCATCGAGGAACGAGGCGCCGCCATGGATCGGCTGAGGGCCGTCGCGGAGTCGCAGCCACGGATCGACATCTCAGCCGTAGACCTGATCCGGCAGATGCGTGACGAAGGCTTTTGAGCGACTATCTGGATGCCAGCGCCCTGGTCTCGGTCTTGCTCGGCGAGCCGACCAGCCGCGCGGTTAGAGCGCATCTTCGGCTCGGGTCAGCTGAACCCATCATCAGCAGCTTTGGCGTCGGCGAATGCTCCGCCGCGATTGCCGGCTTGGTGGTGATGGGTCGCAAGACCGAAAGTGAAGCCGTCGCCTTGCTGACTGCGCTCGATGAATGGGTCGCAACCAGTGCGACTCTGGGCCCGATCCGCGACAGCGACATCACTGAAGCCAACCGCATCGTACGCCGCTTCGATCTGAAACTCAGGCTGCCCGACGCCATCCACGTGGCGACCGCCCGGCGAATGAATGCCCGGCTGATAACACTCGACCGCCGAATGGCCGCAGCGGCGAACGCCCTCGGCATCGCCTGCATCAATCCCACCGAGATTTCGGTATGAAAGACTGAATGGCCAAGACCCCTAAACGTCCCGCATCGGGCCTCCCCGACAAGGAGACCCTCCTAGCCTTCCTGCGCGAAGCCGGCGAGGCGGACAAATCCGACCTCGCCCGCGCCTTCGGGCTGAAAGGCAATGAGCGCCGGCTGCTGCGCGAGATGATCCGTGAGCTGGAAGCCGAGGGCAAGCTCGGCAAGCGGGGCAGGAAGGGCTTTTCCGAGACCGGCACCCTGCCCCCGGTCGGCGTGGTCGATGTGGTCGAACGCGACGGCGATGGCGAGATGTACGTCCGGCTCGTCGAAGCCTCCAAGGATGCCCCGCGCGCCCTGCTGGTTCCCGACAAGTCCGGCAAGGTCGGGCCGGCACCGGGCATGGGCGACCGGCTGCTGGTCAAGTTCGAACGGGCCGCTGAGGGCTGGGAAGCCCGGCTCGTCAAGAAGCTGGACGGCGACAACAACCGCGTCCTGGGCGTCATCCGCAAATCCAACCGCGAAACCCGCGTCGAGCCCGTCGATCGCCGCTCCAAGGACGTGCTGATCATCCCCCAACTGCTCGCCGAAGACCTGCGTGACGGTGACCTGGTGCTGGCCGCCATCGAGAAATCCGAACAGCGATACGGCCCCAAGCGCGGCAAGATCCTGGAGCACATCGGCAAGGAGGACGACCCCCGCGCCGCCTCCCTGATCGCCATCCACGCGCACGGTGTCCCGACCGGCTTTTCGGACACGGTGGAGAAGGAGGCGGAGACCCAGGACCTGCCGACGCTGAAAGGCCGCGACGACCTGCGCGATATTCCCTTCGTCACCATCGACCCGGCCGATGCGCGCGATCACGACGACGCCGTCTATGCCCAGCGTGACGAGGACGAGAAGAACCCCGGTGGCTGGATCGTCTGGGTCGCCATCGCCGACGTCGCAGCCTACGTCCGGCCCGGCACGGCTCTGGACCGCGAGGCCCGCGCCAAAGGCAACTCGACCTATTTCCCCGATCGCGTCGAGCCGATGCTGCCCGAACGGCTGTCGAACGGCCTGTGCAGTCTGAAGGAAGGCGAGAACCGCGCGACGCTGGCCGTGCGCATGGTGTTCGACTCCTCCGGCAAGAAGATCGGCCACAAATTCCATCGCGGCCTGATGCGGTCGCACGCCAAGCTCAGCTACGAACAGGCCCAGTCCGCAATCGACGGCGTCGAGAACGGCGGCGGGACCGACGACACGACCGGCGCGATCATGGAGGCCATCCTCTATCCCCTGTGGAACGCCTATCACACGATGCTCAAGGGTCGGCTGAAGCGCAGCCCGCTCCAGATCGAGAGCGCCGAACGCCGCATCCTGATGGCACCCGACGGAGGGATCGCCGCCATCGTGCCTCGAAAGTCGCTGGAGGCCCACCGGCTGATCGAGGAGATGATGGTCCAGGCCAACGTCTGCGCGGCCGAGACCCTTGAAGCGAAGAAGACGCCACTGATCTTCCGCGTCCACGAGACGCCCAGCCAGGAAAAGGTCTTCAACCTGGCCGACTTCCTGAGCACCATCGGCAAGACCTGGAACAAGGGCGAGGCGCCGACCACCAAGCGGTTCAACAAACTGCTGGATGAAACGCGCGACACCCCCCACGCCGAGGTCGTCAACGAGGTCGTGCTGCGCTCGCAGATGCAGGCCCACTATTCGCCCGACAACCTGGGCCACTTCGGCCTGAACCTGGATCGCTACGCCCACTTCACCTCGCCGATCCGGCGCTATTCCGACCTGATCGTGCACCGGGGCCTGATCCGCGCCCTCAACCTCGGCAGCGACGGCCTGACCGACAAGGAGATCGCCGAGCTTCAGTCGATCGCCGAACAGGTCACCCTGACCGAGCGCCGCTCCATGGCCGCCGAGCGCGACGCCATGGACCGCTACGTCGCTGCTTTCCTGGAGGACCGGGTCGGGGCGACCTTCACGGGCCGGATCACCGGCGTGACCCGTTTCGGCCTGTTCATCCGACTGGACGAGACGGGGGCCGACGGCCTGGTGCCGGTGTCCTCGCTGGGCAATGAATACTTCACCCACGACGACCGCGCCCACGCCCTGGTCGGCGAACGCTCGGGCCAGCGGTTCACCCTGGGCCGGATGGTGGAGGTCAGGCTGAAGGAGGCCACGCCGATCACAGGCGGCCTGCTGTTCGAGATGCTCAGCGATCCCGAACCCCGCGACCCGAACGCGGCGGCACCCCGCCTGGGTGTTCGCGCCCGTGACCGGGGCCCCGGCGGTGCGTCCTTCCCCAAACGCGGCAAGGCCCGGCCGGGCGGACCCAAGCCGCCGTCGGGTGGCCGCCCATCCGGCGGCCTGAAAGGCGTCCGCAAGGGCAAGCGGCGGTGACCGAAGCCTTCGACGCCGAACAGGATCTGCGCGATGCGCCCCGCATCGCCGGACCCCGCCTGCGCCCCAAGGATGCCGCGACTCTGATCCTGTTTCGCGGCACCGCAGACGCACCCGAAGTTCTGATGGGCCGTCGCGCCGAGGGCCATGTGTTCATGGCGTCGAAATGGGTCTTTCCCGGCGGCCGCATCGATCGGTCGGACTTCACCGCAGCCTCCGCAAACGATCCTTCGCCCGAAACCCTGACCCGGCTTCAGCGCGAGCTTCCCGCACGCCGCGCCCGCGCCCTGCTGCTGACCGCCGTGCGGGAGACCTTCGAGGAGACCGGCCTGATGCTGGCCGAGCCCGCCCCGCCGGCCTCCGTCGCCGGGCCGTGGCGCGAGTTCCGGGCCGTCGGTGCCCTGCCCGACCTCGCCGCCCTGTCCTATGTCGGACGGGCCATCACGCCGCCCAACCGAACGCGGCGGTTCGACGCCCGGTTCTTCATGGCAGATGCCGCCGCCCTTCTCGCACCCGAGCCCACGGCCGGGTCGGGGGAACTGGACGAGATCGCCTGGTTGCCCTTGCCCGAGGCGCTGGCCCTGCCCCTGCCCGCCATCACCCGGCTGATCCTGGGCGAGGCCGCCGAGCGACGCGCGAACCCCGATCGGATCCCGCCCTTCGTCCGGATGGTGAAGGGTCAGCACATCATCACCCGGGAATAGGCCATGCCCGCCGAGATCACCCTGC
Organism: Brevundimonas sp.; assembly: GCF_044239655.1. Lineage (GTDB taxonomy): Bacteria > Pseudomonadota > Alphaproteobacteria > Caulobacterales > Caulobacteraceae > Brevundimonas. Next base: position 4,612 of record NZ_JBIIAY010000064.1, on the reverse strand, counting down.
GCCTGACCACCAACGACCCGGTCGCGGGCCTGCACTACAGCCTGCAGGATCAGAAATCCGCGCCGGTGGACGCCCGCATCTCGACCGACGCGCCCCTGTCGTTCGATGTGCTGGTCAAGCTGTCTGACGATGGCCGCCTGACCGGGCCGTTCGTGCGGCGGGAGGGGCCGACGCGGCGCTTCGTCTATATCGCCATCGGCGGTCAGGCGGGGGACGGCCAGACCTGCATCTCGCGCCGCGCCAAGATCGACGTCCACGATATCCAGGCCGACCTCCTGACCCTTGCACGATCCGGCGCAGTCCTGGGCGTCACCCTGCCCGGCCGCGCGAAGGACGGCGGCCCCGCCTGTGCCACAGTCCGGCCTCTGACGCCTTGGGCCGTGGTCAGTCCGTGATCGGCTTCGTCAGGTCGAACTCGACGCGGAAATGCCGGTTCGCGCGGCGAAGTTCATAGGTGAACATCCGCCCCGGATGCACCTCGACCGCCCAGACGTTGGTCGTCGAGACCGAGGCATCCCAGGCGTTGAACAGCTCGACCGACCACGCATCGACCGGGAATTCCTGCCGCTCGGCCGTCCCCGGTGCGTTGGTCACGCCGCCGTACCAGTGCAGGCCGTCGGGCTTGCCGTCGGTGCCGCGATGATCGTGCTTGAGCCGCAGGGCGTCGCCCATCCGCGTAATGACCCAGGTGCGCGACCGGTCCTCGCCCACGGCGAAGGGGACGCGGATTTCGTCGGCGGAACAGTCCCGTACGTGCATCGTCAGCCGCTGGCTGGCGAAGTCGGCGTCGGCGGCGTCGGTCGTCACCACCCGGCCCTCGAACCTCTGGCCGCACAGGGTCGACAGGTTGGCGAAGAAGGCGTCGCGGCCTTGCGTCTGCGCGCTTGCCAGGCTCGGCACCATGAGGACAAGGAGGGTGACGGCCAGGGTGATCGCGTTTTTCATGCGGCCAGACTGGCCCGCGAACCGCCCCGGTTCAAGACGTCGCCACGCCCGTTGACTTCCGGGCGTTCCTGAGTATGTTCCGCCGCTCTCATTTTTAGCGGCTTTCGCCGTCGCAAAGGTAATTCCGATGGCCAAGCCAGCTTCAATCAAGATTCGCCTGAACTCGACCGCCGACACCGGCTTCTTCTACGTCACCAAGAAGAACGCGCGCACCAAGACCGAGAAGATGGTCGTCAACAAGTACGACCCGGTCATCCGCAAGCACGTCGAATTCAAGGAAGGCAAGATCAAATAAGGCATCCTTCGTGGGCCTAACGCGCGGTCGCGCTGCTTGAGGCCATGCCTTCTGTGACCTTGGAACGCCCGGTTGGTTCGCCAGCCGGGCGTTTTGCTGTCCGGCGACATAATCTATCACGTCTTGTTACGGCTGCGGGCTTGATCCCGGGGCGCGTCGGCTCCATTGAAGCGCCCAACGAAAAAACAGCATCTCAGGAGCACCCGCCCATGACCGTCCGCGTCGCCATCAACGGCTTTGGCCGCATCGGCCGTCTCGTCCTGCGCTCGATCGTCGAGCATGGCCGCACGGACATCGAAGTCGTGGCGATCAACGACCTGGGCCCGGTGGAGACCAACGCCCACCTGTTCCGCTTCGATTCCGTCCACGGCCGCTTTCCCGGCACGGTGACGACGGGCGCAGACTGGATCGACGTCGGCACCGGCAAGATCAAGGTCACCGCCGAGCGCGACCCGGCCAAACTGCCCCACGCCGAACTGAACGTGGACATCGCGTTCGAATGCACGGGCATCTTCACCACCAAGGAAAAGGCCTCGGCCCACCTGACCGCCGGTGCCAAGCGCGTCCTGGTTTCGGCCCCGTGCGACGGCGCCGACAAGACCATCGTCTACAAGGTCAACCACGACGTCCTGACCGGTGAAGACATCGTCGTCTCCAACGGCTCCTGCACCACCAACGCCCTGGCCCCCGTCGCCAAGGTCCTGCACGACCTGTTCGGCATCGAGCGCGGCTATATGACCACCATCCACTCCTACACCGGCGACCAGCCGACGCTGGATACGATGCACAAGGACCTGTACCGCGCCCGCGCCGCCGCCCTGTCGATGATCCCGACCTCGACCGGCGCCGCCAAGGCCCTGGGTCTGGTCCTGCCGGAACTGAAGGGCAAGCTGGACGGCTCGTCGATCCGCGTCCCGACCCCCAACGTCTCGGTCGTAGACCTGAAGGTCGTCGCCGGCCGTGAGGTCACCGTCGAGGAAATCAACGCCGCTCTGCAAGCCGCCGCCGACGGCCCGATGAAGGGTGTCCTCGCCACGACGGTCGAGCCCCTGGTCTCCACCGACCTGAACCACATCGCCGCATCCTCGACCGCCGCCCTGCCCCAGACGCAAGTCGTGGACGGCAAGCTGGCCCGCGTCCTGACCTGGTACGACAACGAGTGGGGCTTCGCGACGCGCATGAGCGACACCGCGCTGGTGATGTCGAAATTCCTCTGAAGACCCGCGTCTCCTCCCCGTCGCCGCTTGGCGATGGGGAGCCATCGACCGCGAAGCGGTGGAGGGACTCTTGAAGCGCACACCGCATCCGGAGTGAAGAACCCCTCCGTCTCCTCGCAAGAACTCGGATCCACCTCCCCATTCGCTTCGCGAACAGGGAGGAGACAGGAAACCACCATGACCTACCGCACCCTCGACGACGCCAAGGATCTTGCCGGCAAGACCGCCTTGGTCCGCGTGGATTTCAACGTCCCGATGGAGGGCGGCAGGATTACCGACGACACCCGGCTGAGGGTCGCCCTTCCGACGATCACAAAGCTGCGCGAGGCCGGCGCCAAGGTCGCGCTTCTGGCCCATTTCGACCGGCCCAAGGGCAAGGTCGTCCCGGAAATGAGCCTTCAGCCCGTCGTCGCCGATCTGGAGACCCTGCTGGGCGCGCCCGTCCGCTTCGCCGAAGACTGCGTGGGTGACGCCGCCAAGGCCGCCATCGCCGATCTGGACGCCGGCGGCGTGGTCCTGCTGGAAAATGTCCGCTTCCACGCGGGCGAGGAAAAGAACGACCCGGCCTTCGCCGCCCAGCTGGCCGAGATCGCCGACGTCTATGTGAACGACGCCTTTTCCGCCGCTCACCGCGCCCACGCCTCGACCGAGGGCGTCGCCCACCTGATCACCGCCTATGCCGGCGAGTCCATGCGGCGAGAGCTTGAGGCTCTGGACGCCGCGCTCGGCAATCCGAAGAAGCCCGTCATCGGAATCGTGGGGGGATCGAAGGTTTCGACCAAGCTCGATCTGCTCAAGAACCTGGTCGGCAAGCTCGACAAGCTCGCCATCGGCGGCGGCATGGCCAACACCTTCCTGTTCGCACAGGGCGTGGATATCGGCGGCTCCCTGGCCGAAAAGGACATGGCCGACACCGCCCGCGAGATCATGGCGGAGGCTTCGGCCAAGGGCTGTGAAGTCCTGCTGCCGGTGGACGTCGTGGTCGCCGTCGAGGTCAAGCCCGGCGCTGTGGCCCGCACGGTCAGGACCGGCGAAGCCCTCGCCGCCGACGACAAGATCCTGGACGCCGGCCCCGAGACGGTCGCCAGGCTGAACGCCGCCATCGACGGCTGCAAGACCCTGATCTGGAACGGACCGCTCGGCGTGTTCGAGGTGCCGCCCTTCGACGCCGCCACGGTCGCCGCGGCCAAACATGTCGCGGAACGGACCAAGTCCGGCGCCCTGATCGCCGTCGCCGGCGGCGGCGACACGGTCGCGGCCGTCAACCATGCGGGCGTCACCGACGACCTGACCTTCGTGTCCACCGCCGGCGGCGCCTTCCTGGAGTGGATGGAGGGCAAGCCCCTCCCCGGCGTCGAGGCCCTGAACGCCTGATCGCATCGGGGGCGCGGCGTTCACCATGCTGCGATGCACAAAAGCCGCGCCTGACCGATCGTGACGCCATGCCGCTGTTACACGGCGTGACTTCGGCTGCGACCCTCGCTAGAGTTTCGCCAAACAAAACAGACAGACATCAGGGGTCACCATCATGGCGCGCATCACGCTGCGACAGCTTCTCGATCACGCGGCCGAGTTCGAGTACGGCCTGCCCGCCTACAATATCAACAACATGGAACAGGGTCTGGCGATCATGGAGGCGGCCGAGGAGGTCAACGCCCCCGTCATCATCCAGGCCTCGCGCGGCGCCCGCAACTACGCCAACGACATCATCCTGGCCAAGCTGATCGACGGTCTGGCCGAACTCTATCCGCACATCCCGGTCTGCATGCACCAGGACCACGGCAACGGCCCGGCGACCTGCGCCACCGCCATCCAGTACGGCTTCACCTCCGTCATGATGGACGGCTCGCTGGAAGAGGACGCCAAAACCCCCGCCTCCTACGAATACAATGTCGAGGTCACGCGCCGCGTGACCCAGATGGCCCACTCCTGCGGCGTTTCGGTCGAGGGCGAGCTGGGCGTTCTGGGCTCGCTGGAAACCGGCATGGGCGAGGCCGAGGACGGCCACGGCTTCGAGGGCAAGCTCGACCACTCGGCCCTGCTGACCGATCCCGACCAGGCCGTCGACTTCGTGCGCGAGACCCAGGTCGACGCCCTGGCCATCGCCATGGGCACCAGCCACGGCGCCTACAAGTTCAGCCGCAAGCCGGACGGC
>NZ_JBIIAY010000244.1:0-4658 GCF_044239655.1 Brevundimonas sp. | reverse complement strand
GTCTACAGGCTGTTTTAAATAAATCGCCTGAGGATTACATCCAAGAAGAAGTTTTTGTGGCTCTATGGCTTCAGAAATCAATGCTATGGGTATTCCTAGATGGTGAAAAGCCTGTAGGTTTTACTGTACTAACACCAGAAGATGATAATTTGTTTGTTTGGGCAGTATGGGGCAAAGAACCGCAAAGTTCTGAAGTAGTAGCGGAGTGCTTTGAGATTATTAAAGGTATAGCCAAGCAGGGAAACGCAAAGAGTATTACATTTGGTTCTCATCGTCTTGGATGGGATAAACTAGCAAGAAAATTAGGATTTACACCTAGACAATGGGAATTAAGATTAGAGGATTAAGATTATGAGTTCAAAACCACAAAACGTCACACAAGTACAATCAATTGACCCGATGCTACAGCCTTTCGTCAAGCAAGGGCTAAATAATGCTACGAGTTTATATAATCAGCAGACAGCAGTTGATGCACAAGGTAACTTAATCAATCCAGCGTATTATCCTGGTCAAACTTATGTAGGCGCATCAGACCCAACACAGGCTGCTTTGTTAGCGCAACGTAATCGTGCTATGCAAGGCAATATGCTTAATCCTACTGCACAACGTCAACAATTAAATACAATTAGCGGTGATTACCTAGCTGGCAACCCATTCTTTGGCGGTGCATTTAAAGGTGCAGCAGAACAGGCTACAAACGCGTATAATCAATCTGTAAATTCAGCATTGTCTAACGCATCACAAGCAGGTCGTTATGGTTCTGGCGCAATGAACACAGCATTAGGTGGCGCAGGTCAAACACTTGCTAACTCACTAGCTAACACAGCCGGCAATCTAGCGTATCAAAACTATGGCGCAGAACGCAGTATGCAACAACAAGCAGCACAAAATGCACCATCACTAGCACAAGCTGATTACTACGACATTAACCAACTAGCACAGGCTGGTCAAGGTTACGAAGGTTATTCACAACTAGCATTACAAGATGCGTTAAATCGCTGGAACGCAACACAAAATGCACCGCAAAACGCATTAAATACATACATGGGTTACGTTACTGGTTCGCCACAAGGTTCACAAACTACTTCACAAGTATATAGAAATCCTTTGTCAGGGGTTGCTGGTGGTGCTGGTATTGGTGGTTCAATAGGCGGTGGTACAGGCGCTTTAATAGGTGCTGGTTTAGGTGGTCTTGCTGGTCTTTTAGGTTAGGAGTTAAGTATGGCAATTTCAGATTTTTTTAGCGGTGGTCAAACTCCAGATTATCTATCAGGCTTGCTTGATGATGAACAGTTACGCAGACTTAAACAAAACGCACAACAAAATGCTTTAATGCAGTTTGGTCTATCTGCTTTAGCACAAGGTGGTTACTCACAAACTCCAGTAGGCATTGGCGAGATACTAGGTAAGTCTGGTATGGCTGGTATGCAAGGTTATCAACAAGGCATACAAAGCGGCATTGAAGGCATAGGTACTCGTGCTAGGTTAGAAGAATTAAAGCGTAAACGTGACCAACAAGCACAAATAGACACAATGATTGGTGGCATTACAGACCCAGAAGAAGCATTAGCAGCTAGACTTGCTCCAGAGCAATACATTACAGCTAAATTTAAACCAAAAAGTTCATTTAACATTTTAACCGATGAACAAGCTGCTGCTTATAAATTACCTACAGATAGCGGTCAAAGGTATCAAATGACTGATAAAGGCGTAGAGTTAATTAGCGGAACTCAAACAAAAGACGCTGCGGCAACTACTTTAGAGAAATTGCAAACATACAGAACGACATTAGTAAATGCAAACCCAAAAGACCCAAGAATTAAACAGATTGATGCTGCAATTAATAAAGAAACAAACTTTGCTCCAGGTATTCAAGTAAATTATGGTCAGCCAGTTGCTGGTGTTGATGCAAATGGTAATCCAGTATTCTTCCAACCTGCAAAAGGCGGTGGCGCACCATCAATTGTACCTGGTGTTGCTCCGTTGCGTGAAGAAAAAGCACCTACAGAATCACAAGCTAAGGCAGAAGCATTTGGCAGTCAAATGAAATCTGCTAGTGCTGAATTTGAACAAATACAAAAAGAAGGATTTGTTCCTGGTGCAACAATGTCACAAGCACAAGTGGAATTAGCCGGAACTCCATTACGAGGATTAGCTGACCCATTAGCACAAAGAACACAACAATCTCAATCACAATGGGCTGAAGCATATTTACGATATAAAACAGGTGCGGCAGCTACTGAAGGTGAAGTTAAGCGCAATATTGACACTTTCTTTCCTAAAATTGGTGAAACTGACCCTAAAGTTATTGAACAAAAATCTCGTATGCGTAAACAAGCTGAACAAGATGTATTAAAGTCAGCTAAACCATCTGCTCAACAAAAGTTAAAGTTAACACCTGTAGACCAACAAGCCCTAGATTGGGCAAATAAAAATCCTACTGATGCCAGAGCAATTGCTATTAAAAAGAAATTAGGAGTTAACTAATGGCAGAATTTAATCCAGATGAGTATTTGCAATCAAATGAGTTTAATCCTGATGAATATTTAGGTGTTACTCCTACTGTATCAGTTACAGCAAAAAGATTAAAACCACAAAGAACTACTTCAGAAGAATTGATGCGTCAAGCAGGTTTAACTGGTCGCTATGGTTTAGAAGGATTAGGCTCAATAGTAGATTTAGCACAAGCACCTGTTCGTGGCGCAATTAATCTTGCTATGCCCAAAGATAGACAACTGCAACCTGTTTCATTAGGTGGTTCTATTGCCGATATATTAGGTTTACCACAACCGGAAACTGGAACAGAACGAGTTGTTGGTGATGTAAGTCGTGCTATATCTGGTACAGGCGGTATGATGAAGTTAGCAGGTGGATTAACTCCAACAAGTAATATTGGTCGTAATGTTGCTACATCTTTATCTGCTAATGCACCTACACAACTTGCTGGTGCTGTTGGTGCTGGCGGTGCTAGTGGTTTAACTAGAGAAGCAGGTGGTGGTGAAGTAGCACAAATGCTTGCTGGATTAGGTGGTGGTGTTGTTGGGGGTGCTTTAGTTTCTCCAAAACCAATTGGCTTGTCAAAAGAACAATTACAAAACATCAACAAAGATAAATTATTAAATACTGCACAAAAAGCTGGATATATTGCTTTGCCTAGTGATGTAGGTGCAGGTAAAGTTCCTAAGACTTTGGAAACATTGTCTGGTAAATTTAAATCTGAAGAATTAGCTAGTTCTAAAAATCAAAATACTGCTAATAATTTAACACGTAAGTATTTAGGATTACCTGAATCTGCACCATTAAATGATGATACATTTTCTGCATTAAGAGATGCTTATAGTGAACCATACAAATTAGCCTCACAACTTCCAGAAGGTCAAATTGGCACTACATCAACTAAATCATTAGCAACTGGTAAAACATCAACTACTCCAGTTATAAAAAATGGCGCACAACTTGTAGATGAATTAAAAATGGCTAGAGATGATTCTCGTGCAGCATGGAAATCTTATAATTCAGGTACAGCAGAAAATCCTACTGCATTGCGTAAACAAGCCCAATCGTCTGATAAACTTGTTATTCAATTAGAAAAACAACTTGATTCGTTAGCAAAATCAGCCAATCAACCAGATTTATTAAAAGCATTAAATGAAGCAAGACGTAACATAGCAAAAGTATATACAGTAGAAAAAGCAACATTAGGTGAGAATTTAATTGATTATCGTAAAATTGGTAAAGCTATTGATAAAGGCGCACCAGTAACAGGTGAATTAGCTTTAGCAGGAAAATTTGCCAAAGAGTTTCCTCGTGTAAATAAACCTATACCATACGAACCAACTGCGTTTACATTGCCAGATGTTTTTGCATCAGGAGTTGGACTTGGTATTGATGCTTTAACTGGAGTTCCTTTAACAAGCGCATTTCCTGCTGCTCGTGTTGGAAGCAGATATTTAATGGAATCTTCTCCATTTCAACAAAGATATGTCAAACCAAAATACAACAAACTAGTAAATCCATACGTGCCTTACATGGGTCTATTAGGCGGACAGTATAATAACGAGGAATAATTATGGCAAAAACCAAGATAAGCGAGTTTAGTTCTACCCCAGCTAATAATACCGATATTGATGGTATAAACATTGGCGAGGGGATGCTACCTTCAAACGTGAATAACTCCTTCCGTGAGTTGATGTCACAATTAAAGAATCAGCAAGACGGGTCAGACGGCAGCGACTTTACTGTAGGCGGTAACTTAACTGTTGCTGGTACTACTACAACAACCGGAACGCACACATATAACGGTGCAGCTACATTTAACGGTGCTGTCACCATGACATCTACTGCTAACTTAGGTACTAATGCTACGGTAGGTGGTGGTGTTGTTAATAACACAGTCATCGGTAATACCACAGCACAAACTGTACGAGGCACAACTATCACAGCCACAACAGGCTTTGTAGGCGGCTTAACAGGTAATGTAACGGGTAACCTTACAGGTAACGTAACAGGCGCAGTCACAGGCAACGTAACTGGTAATGTTACAGGTAACTTAACTGGCAATGTAACGGGTAACGTTACAGCAGTATCTGGCACATCAACATTCAATAACGTAACGATTGATGGCACGTTAGATATGTCATCTGGCACGGTAGGCACTA
>NZ_JBIIAY010000169.1:0-4684 GCF_044239655.1 Brevundimonas sp. | reverse complement strand
CCCTCGCAAGGCTTGAGGAAGATCCTTGAATTTGGCTCCCAGTATGCTGCTAAATGTTTCGATCTTTGTGAGCGAAAAAGAGTTGTTAAGAAAATCGTGGATTGCGGTGATGCGTTGCTTTCCGTCTATAATAGAATAGACACCATAATCCTCTTCCGCCAAGTAAATTGGCGGGACAGGAACATTAAGCAAAAACGATTCTATTAGTTGCGACTGACGATCAACTCCCCAGCGTTCACGTCGCTGATAGGTCGGACTGAGATCGATGATTTCATCATCGACCATGTCCTTGAGTCCTTGGAGAGAAAAGTCGGAAGTTTGTATGACCAACCGGTTCTGAGAGAGTTCAAAAAACTCCTCGATTGCCTTGGTTGACGGGGAAGAAGGCCTTTTAAGCAATTTCGCCATTCGCTAGCTCCCGACTCAATCTCTTGAGGGGATAGGCTCGCCGCTTTCACGTCAAGCCAGCAGGAACGGAGATTAGGATTTCCGCTCGTGCTCAATCCTCATCCATCTTCAGCGCGGCGATGAACGCCTCCTGCGGGATCTCGACCTTGCCGAACTGGCGCATCCGCTTCTTGCCGGCCTTCTGCTTCTCCAGCAGCTTCTTCTTGCGGGTCGCGTCGCCGCCATAGCATTTCGACGTCACATCCTTCCTCAGCGCGCGCACGGTCTCGCGGGCGATGATCTTGCCGCCGATGGCGGCCTGGATCGGGATGACGAACATGTGGGGCGGGATCAGCTCCTTCATCTTTTCGACCATACCCCGGCCGCGGGTCTCGGCCCGGCCGCGGTGGACCAGCATGGACAGGGCGTCGACGGGTTCGGCGTTGACGAGGATGCTCATCTTGACCAGGTCGCCGACCTTGTAGTCGGTCAGCTCATAGTCGAACGAGGCGTAGCCTTTGCTGATCGACTTCAGCCGGTCGTAGAAGTCGAACACCACCTCGTTCAGCGGCAGCTCATAGACCACCAGCGCGCGGCTCCCGACGTAGGACAGTTCGACCTGTGACCCGCGCCGGTCCTGGCACAGCTTGATGACCCCGCCCAGATATTCGTCGGGGGTCAGGATGGTGGCCTTGATCCAGGGTTCGGCGATGGTCTCGATCTGCATCACGTCGGGCAGGTCGGCGGGGTTGTGCAGGTCGATCTCGCGCCCGTCGCGCAGGCCGATCTTGTAGACCACCGAGGGTGCCGTCGCGATCAGGTCGAGGTTGAACTCGCGGCTCAGGCGCTCCTGGATGATCTCCAGATGCAGCAGCCCCAGGAAGCCGCAGCGGAAGCCGAAGCCCAGGGCCGCCGAGCTTTCCATCTCATAGGTGAAGGAGGCGTCGTTCAGGCGCAGGCGGCCGATCGCGGCGCGCAGGTCCTCAAAATCGGCGGCGTCGACCGGGAACAGGCCGCAGAAGACCACCGACTGGACCTGTTTGAACCCCTTCAGCGCCTCGGCCGTGGGTTTCCTTTCGTCAGTGATGGTGTCGCCGACGGCGGCGTGGGCGACTTCCTTGATCTGGGCGGTGATGAAGCCGACCTCGCCGGGGCCGAGCTGGTCCACGGGCGTGTTCTTGGGCAGGAAGACGCCGACCCGGTCGATCAGGTGGGTCGAGCCGTTCTGCATCATCTTGACGCGCATCCCGGCCTTCAGCACCCCGTCGAACACCCGCACCAGAACGACGACGCCCAGATAGGGGTCGTACCAGGCGTCGACCAGCAGGGCCTTCAGCGGCGCGTCCGGGTCGCCCTTGGGCGCCGGCAGCCGGGTAACGATAGCTTCCAGCACATCCTCGATGCCGATGCCGGACTTGGCGCTGCAAAGCACCGCATCGCTGGCGTCGATGCCGATCACGTCCTCGATCTGCTGGCGGACCCGCTCGGGCTCGGCGGCGGGCAGGTCGATCTTGTTCAGGACCGGCACGATCTCGTGGTTGTTGTCGATGGCCTGGTAGACGTTGGCCAGGGTCTGGGCCTCTACGCCTTGCGAGGCGTCCACCACCAGCAGGCTGCCCTCGCACGCCGCCAGAGACCGGCTGACCTCATAGGCAAAATCCACATGCCCCGGCGTGTCCATCAGGTTAAGAATATATTCCTTGCCGTCCTTGGCCTTGTAATGTAGTCTGACGGTCTGGGCCTTGATCGTGATCCCGCGCTCTTTCTCGATGTCCATATTGTCCAGCACCTGGGCGGACATCTCGCGCGCCGTCAGCCCGCCGGTGAATTGAATCAACCTGTCGGATAACGTTGATTTCCCATGGTCGATGTGTGCGACCACGGAGAAGTTTCGGATTTGGGAAATGGGGGGCGTCGTCATGGTGCGGCGCGGTTAGCATGGGGCGCCCGCGAACGCCAACGCGGCCCCGGTCGATCTGACACAGGTTACATCCTCGTAATGGCGAAGCTGGACGTTTGAGGCCGTCATCTGAACGCGCTATTGAGACGGACTATTCCCGGCGCCCCAGTGCGCCACAGACCCGCGCTCCCCCCGCGTGGCCCGCGACAGGATGAACACCGTGGCGATCAACACCCTGACCCGGGCGGCCTTGCTGGCGACCGCGACGCTCGTGATGACCTCCTGCGGCAGCGGCGAAGCCAAGAAGGCCGAGGAAAAGGCTGCGGCCCAGAAGGCCGTCGCCGGTCAGACGGTCACCGTGGCGACCGCGTCGATGACCTCCCTGCCCCGCATCATCACTGCGTCGGGCAGCATCACGGCTTGGGAAGAGGTGCCGGTCGGCGCCGAGACCGGGGGGCTGACCGCCGTCGGCCTGTTCGTCGACGAGGGTTCCTATGTGCGTCAGGGTCAGGCCCTGGTCCAGATGAACGACGTCCTCCTGCGCGCCCAGCTGCGCCAGCAGCAGGCGTCGGTACAGACGGCCGAGGCCAATCTGGCGCGCGACGAGGCCGCGCTGGGCCGGTCGCAGGAACTGAAGGAGCGCGGCTTCCTCAGCCAGGCGTCGCTAGATACGGCGCTTGCCAACCAGCGGGCCTCGGCCGCCAACCTCGCCGCCTCCCGCGCCTCCCTTTCGGAGACCCAGACCCGTCTGAACCAGGCCACCATCCGCGCGCCCGTGTCCGGCCTGATCGCGAGCCGCAGCGTCACGCGAGGCCAGATCATCCAGGCGGGCGCCGAGCTGTTCCGCATCGTCCGTGACGGCCGGCTGGAACTGGACGCCCAGGTGCCGGAGACGGAGCTGGGGCTGATCCGCGCCGGTCAGTCGGCGACCATTTCCTCCGACCAGCTGGGCCAGGCGACCGGTCGCGTCCGCATCGTGACGCCCCAGGTCGACGCCACCAGCCGGCTGGGTCTGGCCCGGATCGCGCTGTCGAGCGCCGGAGACTTCAAGCCCGGGATGTTCGCCAAGGCCCAGATCGACGTCGGGGCCCAACCCACGATCACCGTGCCGACCGCCTCGGTCCTGTACCGCGAGAACCGCGCCGGGGTCTTCGTGCTAGGTACCGGCAACCAGGTCCGCTTTACCCCGGTCGAGGTCCTGTCGCGCGGCGCAAGCCAGACCTCCGTCAACGGGCTTCAGGCCGGTGCGCGCGTGGTGGTCGAAGGTGCCGGCTTCCTCGGTGACGGCGACCGGGTGACGGTCTCGGGGGCTGTGGTCACCTCGCCTGCTCCGGCCGCGCGCTAGGACCGACCATGAAGAACATCTCCTCCTGGTCGATCAAGAATCCCATTCCGATCATCCTGCTGTTCACCCTGCTGACGATCGCGGGGCTGCTGAGCTTCAACAGCATGCGGATCAACAACAATCCGGATATCGATTTCCCCTTGGTCAACGTCTACGCCGGGCGGCCCGGCGCGGCGCCCAGCGAAATGGAAATCCAGGTCACCCGGCTGATCGAAGACTCGCTGGCCGGCTTGTCTGGCGTGCGCCACATCAACTCCCAGATCACGGACGGCTCCTCGTCCACGACGATCGAGTTCGAACTCGGTACCGATACCGAGCGGGCGACGAATGACGTCCGCAACGCCATGAGCGGCCTGCGCGCCGACCTGCCTCAGGACATGCAGGAACCGTCGGTGCAACGCATCGACATCACCGGCGACGCCCTGATCACCTGGGTGGTGTCGTCCTCGACCATGACGCCGGAAGAGATCAGCTGGTTCGTCGACAACGAGGTCAGCCGGACGTTGCTGGCCATCAAGGGCGTCGGCGAAGTCAATCGCGGTGGCGGCGTGGATCGCGAGATCGCGGTCGAACTGGATCCCGACCGCCTGGCCTCCTACGGCCTGACGGCAGCGGCCGTCAGCCAGGCCCTGACCACGGTCAACTCCGACCAGCCGGGCGGTCGTGTCACGATTTCGGGCTCGGAGCGATCCATCCGCACCCTGGGTGCCGCGACATCGATCGAGGGCCTGCGCGAGACCCTGATCCCCCTGTCCGACGGCCGTCAGGTCCGGCTGGGCGACCTCGGCCGGGTCGAGGATCACTGGTCCGAACCGCGTCGTCTGGCCCGCTACAACGGGCAGGAAGCGATCACCTTCAACTTCCTGCGCTCACGCACCGCGTCGGAGGTCCGGATCGCCGAAAAGGTCCGCGAAGCCGTCGCCGAGATCGATGAGGCCCATCCCGAACTGACGATCCGCCAGGTTACGGCCAGCGTCGAACAGATCGAGGAAAGCTATATCGCCTCGCTGGAAGCCCTTCTGCTGGGTGCCGTGCTGGCGGTCATCGTGGTG
>NZ_JBIIAY010000168.1:0-4808 GCF_044239655.1 Brevundimonas sp. | reverse complement strand
CGCCAAGACAAGGACATTGTCGTCAGGATGCAGAAGGATCGGAGTCACGGATGCGGCCTCTCGTCCGGCGTCGGCGCGTCGGGATGCAGGAGGCCGGCCATCCGCAAGTCGCGCCACAGGGCGGCAGGAAGGATAGTGTCGCGCCATCGCACGGCGTCATCGACCTGGCCGGGGTCCGCCAATCCCGGGATGACGCTCGCGACCTGCGCGTGGGCCATCGGAAACTGGAGGGCGGCGGCCGGGAGCGGCACCCCATGGTCGTCGCAGACGGATTGAAGGGCGGCCACTCGGGTACAGATCTCCTGCGACGCTGGCGCATAATTGTAGTGGAGCGGCCGCGACGCATCGGGGCGTTCGACCAGGGCGCCGGAGTTGAACGGGCCGCCCACGATGACCCTCACGCCCCGCCGCGCGCACAGAGGCAGGAAGCTGTCGAGCGCTGTCTGTTCGAGCAGGGTGTAGCGACCGGCCAACAGGACGACGTCGAGATCAACGTGATCGAGGACCGCCACGGCCGCCTGCCATTCGTTGACGCCCAGACCAATCGCGCCAATCCGCCCCTCGGATTTCAGAACGGTCAAGGCGCGATATCCGCCCTCGACGAACTCCTTCAATCGGTAGGGGTGTTCGTCACCGTGGGTCTCGCGACCCAGGTCATGCGCCATCAACAGATCGATCCGATCTCGGTTGAGACGCTCCAGGCTGGCCTCGAACGAGGCCATCACCCCACCATAGCTGTAGTCGAAATGCGGTTCGAACGGCTCGGCGTCGACAAAGCCATGGCGCTCTCCGCGCGAAAGGGCCTCGGAGACAGGAACCAGACGACGGCCGACCTTGGTGGAGATCCGGGCCGTCGCCGGCAAAACGGCCCCGAGCCGACGTTCGCTCAGGCCGAAGCCGTAGTGCGGGGCCGTGTCGAAATAATCCACCCCGGCGGCGAGCGCCGCCTCGACCGCCCGCGCCGCGACCCCTTCCTCGACTGCGGCGTAGAGGTTGCCGATCGCGGCCGCCCCGAAACCGAGCACGGGCAGATCGAGCGTGAGTTCCGGGCGCGCCAGAGGCGCAGGATGCAGGGTCACCGAACACCTCCGCCGAGCTCTGCGGAAATCTCGGCGGCCGTGGCCTGGATCGCCGCGATCGTGGCCATAACAGGGATCGCGGTGGGAGATCCGACATAGGGCGACGTGAGAGCCGCGGCGACGCCATCGGCGTCATAGATCGGCGCCGAAAGGTCGAAGATGTGCGGCACCACCGCGCTGTTGGCGCGCACATGTCCGGCATCGCGCGCCTGGGCCGCCCGGGACTGGAAATCGGCCCAGGCCGCATCGGACACGCCCCGCCGCAGCCGCGTCTCCCAGTCCCGCCTGACCCAGTCGGGCTGGAAGGCGAACAGCACTAGGCCCGACGTCGAGGCGATGATCGGCCGGCTGTAGCCGACCCTCACCGAGAAGCCCTGGTTTCCAGGCGCTTCGATCCGGGTCACCACCACCATCCGTTCGCCGCTCGCCACGGCGAGGTGGCACGACTGGCTGACGGTCTGGGACAGTCTGCGCATGGCGGGTAAGGCGGCCTCGTGGAGGCTCTTGGCCGGCGGCCGGGTCATCCCCAGAGCAAACAGCCTGTTGGTCAGGACCAAGCCGTCGCCGGAAGGGGCGGGTCCGACATAGCCTCGGTGCTGCAGCACCTGCAGCATGCGAAACAGCTCGCTCGTCGAGCGTCCGAGCGCGACTGAGATCTGGCCGACCGTCATGGGCTCGCCGCGCTCAGCCAGCAGCTCGAGAATATCGAGACCCTTTTCGAGAGCCGGGGCCCGATAGGTCGGTACAGAAGGATCGGAAGAGGTCATGAGGGCAAGTCTAGCCCATAGAAGGCGACCGCGTTCGCGCCGAACACGCTTCGATCGTCTGTTCCAACCAACCGGCGCGCCATGGTCAACCAGCTGTTGTAGGGCGACACCAGTTCGACGACCGGCCAATCGCTGCCCCAGACGATCCGATCCGGCCCGAACAGGTCGAACAGACGACCGACATAGGGCGCGATCGCTTCCGCGCCCTGCCCCGGCCCGCATTCCGTCAGCAGGCCCGAGAGTTTGCACTGGACATGCGGCAGGGCCGCCAGCGGCGCTATCCGATCCGCCCAGCCCTGCAGATCGCCTCGGCCGATGTCCGGCTTGGCGCCGTGGTCGAGGATCAATGGAATATCCGGCCGCCCTTGGGCGAATCTCAGCAGTCCCGGCAGGTGGCGGGGTCGGACCAGGGCGTCTAGGCGAAGGCCATGGCGCGCCATGGCGTCGACGGCCGGGCTGAGGGCTGGCCGGCAGATCCAGTCGTCCTCGAGCGCCTGAAGCATCGGGCGCAATCCCTTGATCTTAGGGTTCGTCGCCAGGGTCGCGATCCGGTCAGGCGCGCCCTTAGCCTCCAGATCGACCCATCCCACCACACCGAGGATGCGCGGCTCGTCTCGGGCGAGATCCAGGAGCCAGTCCGTGTCACGATCGTCGGGCTGGGACTGGACCGCCACCACCCCCGTCAAGCCGACAGGTTCGCCCAGGGCCCACAGATCTCTGGGCTCGAAATTGCGATACAGTCGACCGAGATCGGCCTCCGGCCACACCTGGCCATGTTGCCCGATCCGCCAGAAATGCTGGTGGGCGTCGATCAGCATGTCACGATCGCCTTGATCACGCCCGCAGCGGGGTCCATCCAGCTCTCAAGCACATCGGGCAGATCGGAGAGCGCAGCCGCATGGGTGTTCAGGGCCCCGATCGGCACATCACCGCGGCGCATGGCCGCCACAACAGTCTCGAAATCCTCGAGCGTGGCGTTGCGGCTGCCCATTAAAGTCATCTCGCGGCGATGGAACTCCGGGTCGTTGAACCGGATATCGGCGTTGACGATCGAGATCAGCACATAGACTCCACCGTGGGCGACATGGGCGAACCCCGCCTCCATGGCGCCCGGGTTGCCGGTGGCGTCGAACACCACGTCATAGAAGTCGCCGCCCGTCAGCCCGGACAGCTCGGCGGCAGCGCCATCGCCTGCGACCACGACGTGAGCCACCTTCAGCCGATCGCGCGCCACCTCAAGGCGATCCCGCCGGGAATCCATGACGGTCACGATCCCGCCCTCCAGGCCGGCGAACAGGGCGGCGGCAATGCCGATCGGACCCGCGCCGACCACGAGCACCGACTGGTCGGGCCGCACCGCGGCCCGACGGACGGCGTGGGCGCCGATGGCGAGAAACTCGATCATCGCCGCCGCGTCGAGGCTGATGCCTTCCGCCTTGCGGACGAAGGGCGCGGGCACGCAGAGATACTCCGCCATGGCTCCGTCACGATGGACGCCCAGCACCTGGATCGCCATGCAGCAGTTGGACTTGCCCTTGCGACAGGCCGCGCAGACGCCGCACGACAGATAGGGCATCACATAGACGGGATCGCCCGGGACGAGTTCGGACCCCGATGGCGCCTTCACGACCTCGCCGGCCAGCTCGTGGCCCATCACACGAGGATAGCTCAGATAGGGCTGGGTCCCACGAAAGATGTGCATGTCGGTGCCACAGACCCCGACACGGCGGACCCTGAGGAGAACC
Organism: Brevundimonas sp.; assembly: GCF_044239655.1. Taxonomy (GTDB): domain Bacteria; phylum Pseudomonadota; class Alphaproteobacteria; order Caulobacterales; family Caulobacteraceae; genus Brevundimonas. The sequence continues at coordinate 1,217 of NZ_JBIIAY010000168.1, read as the reverse complement.
TCGTTTGGTCCCGGTTCTGGAACAGGGCGTCGTTCGAGCACCAGCCGCCCCGGCTCCGAACAGATCACGACGTCCATGCTCATCGCGCGCCCTCCGGCGCACCGGTCGCGCCCGACCGGGCTGTCATCGCAAACGCCAGGACGATGGCGAAACAGACGCCGGGAACGACCATGGCCAAGCGAATGCCGCCGAGGTCCGACAGACCGCCCATAATCGCGGTGAGCACCGCACCTCCGACGATGCTCATAACCAGAAACGAGGACCCCGTCTTGGTCAGCGGGCCGAGGCCCTTAAGGGAGGTGGCGAAGATGGTCGGGAACATGATCGACATAAAGGCGCTGGTCGCGGCGAGCGCTGTCAATCCCGCTACCCCGCCAACGCCGACGGCGATCCCGACGAGCGCGACATTGATCGCCGCGAACATGGCCATCAGGACATTCGGACGCACCCGGCTCATCAGGGCCGTGCCTGAGAACCGCCCGACCATGAAGCCGACGAGCGACCAGAATAGCCAGCTCGCGGCGTCCTTCTCCCCCAGGCCCGGCAACTGAGCCTGGGCGTAGCGGATCATGAAGCTCCAGACGCCCACCTGAGCCCCCACATAGAAGAACTGGGCGGCGACGCCGAACAGGAAGCGAGGTCTGGCGAACAGGCCGGCGATCGCCTGGCGGGCCGACAGCTCGAAGTCGCTGTGGTCGGGAGCGGGTCGGTCCGCCGCCTTGGGAAAGCGCGTGAAGAGGACCAGCGCGACCCAGACGAAAACGACGGCGGCGATGATCAGATAGGGGATCTGCGTCGACTGGGCTTCCGTCGACTGGAAGGCGGCCAGTTGCGCGGGGGTCATCGCCGCGAACTCGGCGGCCGAAGGCTCGACCCCGGACAGGATGAACTGGCGGCCCACGACGACGGCCGTCAGGGCGCCGAGGGGGTTGAAGGCCTGGGCGAGGTTCAACCTCTGCTCGGCCCCGGCCGGATCGCCCAATACGGTGATCAGGGGATTGGCCGAGGTCTCCAGAAACGCCAGGCCCGAGGCAATGATGAACAGGGCGGCCAGGAACAGCGGATAGGCCCGAACCTCGGCGGCCGGATAGAAGAGAAGGGCGCCGCCGCCGAAGAGCAGCAGTCCGGTCACGACCGCGGCCTTGTAGCCGTAGCGTCGCATGACCAGACCCGCGGGCAGCGCCAGGAAGAAATAGCCGAGATAGAAGGCTGACTGG
>NZ_JBIIAY010000061.1:0-18065 GCF_044239655.1 Brevundimonas sp. | reverse complement strand
AGATCGAGCGCGAGAAGGACGTGGTGGCCCAGGAGATCGCCGAGGCCTTCGACACGCCCGATGACCAGGTGTTCGAGATGGCCCAGACCAAGGCCTTCGCCGGCCAGTCGATGGGGCGGCCGATCCTGGGGTCGATCGCCAGCCTGAAACCGGTGACGCGCGAGACGATCGGCGACTGGCGCGCGCGACTGTATTCGCCCGATCGTATGGTGGTGTCGGTATCCGGCGCGGTGGACGAGGCGGAGCTGCTGGCCCTGGCGCAGCGCTGGTTCGGCGATGCGGTGGCGCGGGCGGCGGATGCGCCCGAGCTGGCGAACTTCGTGGGTGGGGCGGCGACGCTGAGCCGCAAGATCGAACAGGCCAATCTGGTGTTCCAGCTGCCGGCCCTGTCGGCGACCGATCCGGACCTGCCGGCCATGCGGCTGTTCACCGAGATCCTGGGCGGGGGGATGGCGTCGCGGCTGTTCCAGAGCGCGCGCGAGGAACGGGGCCTGGCCTATGCCATCGACGCCTATCACGAAACGTATGAGGATACGGGGGTGCTGGGCATCTATGCCGGGGCGGCGGCGGACCGGGCGGTCGAACTGGCCCAGGTCTGCGCCGACGAGATCCGGTCGCTGGCGACCGATGGGCCGATCGTCGCCGAGCTGTCGCGGGCCAAGGCGGTGCAGACGGCGGGGCTGTGGATGTCGGACGAGAGCCCGGCCAGCCGGGCAGGGCGCAATGCGGCCCAGACGCTGATCTATGGGGCGCCGGTGTCGTCGGACGCCAGTGTGGCGAAGATCACGGCGGTGACGGCGGACGATCTGAAGCGGGTCGGGATGCGGGTGCTGGCCTCGGGCAAGGCGGCGACGGCGGTGCTGGGGCCGAAGGGGGCGAACGGGGCAGGGGCGGCGTTCGTGAAGGGGCTGGCGGGATAGTTTCCCTCTCCCAGAGGGAGAGGGAGTGGATTAAGCTTCCTTCCCATGGCCCTGCTCGACTGGATGACGGACGCTGCCGGTCCCCATGTGCGGGGGCATGGGGTGATGCTGCGGCCGCCGCGTGCGGGCGACTATCAGGCCTGGGCGGATCTGCGCGAGGCGTCGCGGGACTATCTGCAGCCGTGGGAGCCGGCCTGGCCCGAAGATGACCTGACGCGGGCGGCCTATCGGCGGCGGCTGACGGTCTATGGGCGCGAGCTGGAGCTGGGCAACGCCTGGCCCTTCTTCATCTTCGATACGGCCGGGCGGGTGTTGCTGGGGGCGGTGACCCTGTCGAACGTGCGGCGTGGCGTCGCCGAGACCGGGACCCTGGGCTACTGGATCGGCCAGCCCTATGCGGGGGCGGGTCATGCGACGGCGGCGGTCCGGGCCGTGGCGCGCTATGCGTTTGCCGACCTGAGGCTGCACCGGCTGGAGGCGTCCTGCCTGCCGATCAATACGGCGTCGCGGCGGGTGCTGGAGAAGTCCGGGTTCCGCAAGGAGGGCGAGGCGCGGGCTTATCTGAAAATTAACGGGCGATGGGCAGATCATCTTCTGTTCGGCCTCTTGTCAGAAGACGCCGAACGGGCCGACGCTTAAGGCCACTCGCAAAGGATACCGCCCCGTCGTGAACGCCACGCGCTCCAGAACCCTGGCCTGGGACGCGACGACGGCGATCGAGGCCCTGGCCGCCGCCGATTCAGCGCTGTGGATCTGGACGCCCGCGCTGGACGAGATGCGGTTTACCGGCTCGACCCGGCCGCTCGGTCTGGGCCCCCTGGCCCCCGAGTGTTCGGCCGCCGCCTTCGTCGCCGTCACCCTGCCGCAGGACCGGTCGCTGGCCGAGGGCCTGCTGACGCCGCGCGAGGAGGGGACCGAGATCGCCGTGCGCCTGCGGATGCGCGGGTCCGAGACCTGTCTGTGGCGCGGGGTCTGGCTGGAGGACGGGCTGCGGGCCGCCGGGCTGGTGGCGCTGGAGACCAAGTTCGCGGGCGCGCAGAAGGATCAGCTGACCGGTCTGCTGGACCGGCGGGGCTTCCTGGCGCGGGCCGCCGACGTCCTGGCCGTGCCGGGCGAATACGAGCTGGTGGTCGCCGATGTCGATCGGTTGCGGCGGCTGAATGAGGCCCTGGGTCACGAGCGGACCGATCTGGTACTGTCGGCCCTGGGGTCGCGGCTGGCGGCGGCGTTCTCGGATCAGGCGTCTCCGGCGCGGATCGGCGAGGACGAGTTCGCGATCCTGCTGCCGCGCCCCGCCACGGGCAATGCGGCCGAACGGGTGCGCGAGGCGCTGGAACAGCCGTTGCGGGTGGCAGGCTTCGACATCTATCCGACTGTTTCGATCGGCTTCGTGTCCTGCGAGGGCGGGGCCGATGCGGCGGACGCGGCCGAACTGCTGCGCCGGGTCGAACTGGCCGTGGGCCAGGCCAAGGGCGCGGGCCGGTCGGGGGCGGCGGCCTATGGCCGGGCGTTGGAAAGTGACAGCCTGTCTCGGCTGGCGCTGGAGGCGGATCTCAGGAACGCCTTCGTGCGCGGCGAGATCGAGCCCTTCTTCCAGCCGATCGTGAACCTGAATACCGGGGCAGTGGCCGGGTTCGAGGCCTTGGCGCGGTGGCGGCATCCCAAGCGCGGCCTGGTGCCGCCCGACGAATTCCTGGGCCTGACCGAGGAAATGGGCCTGATGAACGATCTGGGCCTGATGATGATGACCCAGTCGGCGCGCCAGTTGTCGGACTGGCTGCGGCGGCATCCGCGCGCGGGCAAGCTGTTCTGCTCGGTCAATCTGTCGGTCGGCGAGATCGAGCGGCCGAACCTGATCGAGGACGTCGCCCGGGTCATCAAGGAGACCGGCCTGCCGCGCGGTGCCCTGAAGCTCGAGGTCACCGAGGGCGACATCATGCGCGACACCGAAAAGGCCGCGGTGATCCTGCAAAAGCTCAAGGACGTCGGGGCGTCGCTGGCGCTGGACGATTTCGGCACGGGGTTCTCGTCGCTGTCCTATCTGGCGCGGCTGCCGTTCGATACGCTGAAGATCGACCGCTATTTCGTGCTGACCATGGACAAGGACGAAGGCTCGGCCAAGATCGTCAAGTCGGTGGTCAACCTGGGCCGCGACCTGAACCTGGAAGTCGTCGCCGAAGGGGTCGAGAATGCCACCCTGGCCAAGCTGTTGCTCGACGCCAGTTGCCACTACGGCCAGGGTTTCGGCTATGCTCCTGCGCTCCCGGCCCAGGAGGCCGAGGTCTATCTGAACGAAAGCCTGTCGGACGGCACCGCGCCGCTGAAGCAGCGATCGGCGTAGATCCCGGTGAAATTGCGCGCCGTCCCTATTCCGCCTGCATCCAATCGCACCTAGCGTGACGACTAGGAGGAAACGGCGCGATCGACGCCGATCCGAAGGGACAATGACCATGAATACCCAACTGCTCACCGGCCTGATCGCCGCCGTCGGCCTGCTGGCCAACTTCGCCGTGGGGACCAGTGTCGCGGCCCAGGACGGGCATGCGGCCCATGCAGACCATGGCCATCATCATGCCGACTTCGCGTCGGACCGGATGCACGTCCGCGTCGACGGGGCCGAGGGTGGCAAGGACATCATCCTGATCCCCGGCCTGTCGTCGTCGCCCGAGGTCTGGGACGGGACGGTCGAGCATCTGGGGAACGGATGGCGGGTTCACCGCATCCACATCCAGGGCTTTGCCGGCGCTCCGGCCGAGGCCAATGCGACCGGGCCGGTCGCCGCGCCCGTGGCCGAAGAGATCGCGCGCTACATCACCGAACAGGGGCTGGATAAGCCCGCCGTCGTCGGCCATTCGATGGGCGGGACGATCGGGATGATGCTGGCCGCGCGCCATCCGGGCCTGGTGGGCAAGCTGATGGTCGTGGACATGGTGCCCTTCATGGGGGCGATGTTCGGACCGCCTGGAGCGACCGCGCAGAGCGTCGCGCCGATCGCCGAGCAGGTCTATCAGGGCATGGCGACCGCCGCCCCGGCCGATTACCAGGCCCGCGCCGCCGCCTCGATCACCGGCATGATCAACACCGAGTCCAAGCGTTCCGGCCCGCTGCAAGACGGCGCGACCAGCGATCAGCAGGTTTCGTCCTCGGCCTTCCGCGAGCTGATCCTGACCGACCTGCGGCCCGAACTGTCCAGGATCACGGCACCGACCGAGGTGGTCTATGTGAAGTTCAACGATGCCCGCATGACGCCCGAGATCACCGACGCCATCTATCAGGCCTCGTTCGCGAGCCTGCCCGGTGTGACGCTGAAGCGGATCGACGACGCGGCCCACTTCATCTTCCTGGACCAGCCGGACCGGTTCAACGCCGAGCTGGACGCCTTCCTGGCTCGCTGACCCGGATCAGGCCGGTTCGCTGAGGGTGTCGGCGACGCGGTTGAGGAAGCTCTGGCGCTTGGCCAGGACGTCGGCTTCCTCGACCAGACGGCCCCGGTTCGGGGTCGACGGGCGGCGGGCCTCGTCGCGCAGGCGGGTGACCAGGGCCTCCAGATGACCAGCACCCTTGCGCGCGTCCATCACGGCGGCGTGGGTGCGGGCCTCGGCGATGCGGCGGGGCAGCATGTCGGCGTCGTCGGGGCGGAGTTCGGCGCGGACGGCCAGGCGGGCGAAATCGTTGGCGTACAGCCGGACGTAGCTCTCTTCTATCATGGGGTCGTTTTCGGTCAGGCGACCAAACCGGAGCGGATCGACCGCCGCGAACGGGCGGTTCGCTCTCGGCGGCCGGGGCTACATATGGTGACGATTGTGCCGATTGCGAGCGGCGGCGGCAAATGGGCGGTTCGGCCTTGACCCCGACACCGGATACGCCTCCAAGCCCGCATGGCCATCGAAACCGTGCATATCGTCCAGGCCTATGTTCAGGGTCGCGGCAAGGGCCTGAAGGCCGAGCAGCAGATGGGCTGCAAGACGGCGGAAGAGGCGCGGCGCAAGGCCGAACGGCTGGCCCCCTTGCGGCTCGGCGTCGTGGCCTTCTCGGCCTCTGCGGACACCGAGATGGGCGACTATGACGAGAACCCCGTCATCCTGTTCAAGTCCGGTCAGCTGCCGCCGCCGTGGAACGAGGACTGACCGATCCGTAACATCCGCGCCATGGTTTGGGCCGAAAGGGTCATCACGCTGGCGTGAGGTCTTCACGCGGCGTTCACCACAATGGGCGTTTTGGTGAGGCGCGCGAACGGCTATGACAGCCGGGGCTTTTGAGGATGTCGATGGCCGGTCCGGGGTACGGAAACAGGAATGCGAACGGTGCCCCCAAGGCACCGCGCACCCGGCTGCAGCAGGTCGTCTACTGGGGCTCGGTGCTGGCCGTCTGGGGGGTGATCTTCCTGGTGGTGTTCTTCGCCGTGTTCGCGCGGGGACTGCCCGACACCTCCAGCCTTTACAATGTCGATCGCCAGCCCTCGATCACCTATCTGGACAGGAATGGTGCCCTGATCGCGACACGGGGGACGCAGCAGGCGCCGCCGGCCGATCTGGAGAGCCTGCCCGACTATGTGCCGGCCGCCTTCATCGCCATCGAGGACCGTCGGTTCTGGTGGCATCCGGGCTTTGATCCCATCGGCATGAGCCGGGCCATGGTGGCGAACATGCGGGCCGGGCGCATCGTCCAGGGCGGTTCGACCCTGACCCAGCAGCTGGCCAAGAACCTGTTCCTGACCCCCGACCAGAACATGCGCCGCAAGGTGCAGGAGCTGATGCTGGCCGTCTGGCTGGAGATGAAATTCTCCAAGAAGGAAATCCTGGCCCTGTATCTGAACCGGGTCTATTTCGGCGCGGGGGCCTACGGGATCGAGGCGGCGTCGCAGCGGTATTTCGACAAGCCGGCCAAGAACCTGACGGTCGGCGAGGCGGCGCTGCTGGCGGGGCTGCTCAAGGCGCCGTCGCGCTATTCGCCGGTGTCCGAGAGCGAACGCGCCGCGACGCGGGCGACCGTGGTGCTGAACCAGATGCAGGAAACCGGCGTCATCACCGCCGCCCAGCGCGAGCAGGCAGTGCTGGAACCGGTGCGGGTGTCGCGGACGCTGGCCACCCAGCACGCCCAGTATTTCATCGACTGGCTGGACAAGGAAATCCGCGGTCTGGTCGGTGAGCCGACCGAGGACATGGTCGTCGAGACGACGCTCGACCTGACCATCCAGACGGCGGCCGAGCGGGCCGTGAACCGCATCCTGGAGCGCGATGCGTCCAAGGGCGTGCAGCAGGCCGCGCTGGTGGCGCTGGACGGCGACGGGCGGGTGCGGGCCATGATCGGCGGCAAGTCCTATGCCGACAGCCAGTTCAACCGGGCGGTCGATGCGCGGCGTCAGGCCGGGTCATCGTGGAAGCCCTTCGTCTATCTGGCGGCCGTCGAGGCCGGCTATACGCCCCAGACGCCGGTGGTGGACGAGCCGATCCAGATCGGCACCTGGTCGCCCCGCAACTATTCCGGAAACTTCGGCGGGCCGACGACCCTGGGTGCCGCGCTGCAGAACTCGACCAATACGGTGGCCGCCTATGTCGCCGACCAGATCGGGCGCGACGCCGTCAGCCGCGCGGCGCGCCGGCTGGGCATCACCTCGCGGATCGGGCTGGAGCCGGCCATGGCGCTGGGGACTACCGACGTGTCGCCGATCGAGATGGCCACCGCCTATGACGCCTTCGCCAACGGCGGACGGCGGGTCGAGGCCTACGGCATCAACCGCATACGGACGCCGTCGGGACGGGTGATCTACAACCGCTCGGCGCGCGAAGGCATTGGGGCCCAGGCGATCAACAATCCGGCGCTCTACTATATGAACCAGATGCTGCGCGGGGTGATCTCGGGCGGGACGGGGGCCTCGGCCGCTATTCCCGGGCGGGATCTGGCGGGCAAGACGGGCACCACCTCGGACTACAAGGACGCCTGGTTCGTCGGCTATACCGGCGGCTTCGTGGCGGCGGTCTGGGTCGGCAAGGACGACGCCACCCCGATGCGCGGCGTGACCGGCGGCGGGGCCCCGGCTGCGATCTGGAAGGGCTTCATGACCGCCGCCCTGCCGCGCCTGAATGCGCCCGCCATCCCCAACGGACCGGCCATGCCCGAGGGCTGGATCGCGCCCGATCCGGTTGGCGACCTGATGGGCAATATCGAGGACCCCTATGCGACCGGCGAGGCCGCCGACCCGAACGCCGGGGTGTTCGACGACCCGACCGCACCGCAGCCGAGGCTGGAGGTCACACCGCCGTCGCGCCGCATCGACCCGCCGGACCAGCGGCCGGAGCCGGACGCCCCGCCCGAGAAGCGCAGCGACCCGCTGTTCTTCTGACCTGCGCCGCCCCTGAGGTCAGGTCGTGGTCTTGCCGCCTGACGCCTTGACCTTGCGCTTGGTCAGGCGATCCGCGACGGCCTCGGTGTGCTTCAGGGTGAAGGCCAGGGCCGCCGGGTTGCCGCGACGGGCCCCGACGCTGTCGGCCACCAGGGCCCCGCGTTCGCCGAGGGGTTTGGGTGCGCCGGTGGTGGTGTCGATCGCCGTCTGATGCTCGATCTCGGCATTGACCTCGGCCCCCATGAGGATGATCTGCACCGTGATCCAGATCCACAGCAGAAAGCCCATGAAGGCCGCCAGAGGCCCGTAGGAGGTGGTCTTCACGAAGGTCACCAGGAACCAGCTGAACAGGGCCGATACGGACAGGGACAGCAGGGCGGCGAACAGCGCTCCCGGCGTCAGCCAGCGCCACCGGGCCCGGCTGCGGCACGGTCCGAACCGATAGATCACGGTCAGGGCGGCGACATAGATCAGGAACAGGATCGGCCAGCGCAGCCAGGCGAGGTGCTCGAACTCATCGGCCAGCCCGAACACGGCCAGGACTACCGGCACCCCGACGACCAGGGCCGCCGTCAGCAGGACCGCGGCCAGCCCCGACAGGGTGAAGCCCATGCAGATCAGGTTGTAGCGCACGATGTTGCGCTTCTCGATCTCGTGGTAGGCGACGTTCAGGCCGTAAAACAGGGTCTTGATCCCGTTGTTCGCCGTCCAGAGCGACAGCGCCAGGGTCCAGATCAGGGTGAAGGTCAGCTGGCTCGACGAGTTCTCGGCCAGGCGCTGCATCTCTCCGCCCAGGAACTGGGCCACGTTCGAGGGCAGGACCGAATAGAGGAATTGCAGCCGGCTCCAGGCGTCGGCCGGGTCGGCGAACAGACCGTACAGGGTCACGAAGGCCGCCAGGGTCGGGAACAGGCTCAGCACCATGAAGAAGGTCACGCCCCCCGCCACGAACCCGACCCGATCCCCGAAATAGGCCCCCCCGACCCGCCAGCCGATGTCGACCCAGCCCTTGTGCGGGATGTGCTCCGGCCGCGCCGCCAGACGGCCCCGGCCCGGATCGCGCCGGTCGTGATCCTCGGGCGTCGGCGCGGGCGGTGTCAGGGCTTCGGGGCGTCGGGGTCTGAGCTCGATCCCGAACTTGTGCCCCTTGGCATACAGCAGATGCGCCGCCCCGGCCCCGGCGGCGAGCCCCGCGACGGTGGCACCGACGAACCGCCAGAGGGGCGCGGAACCGCCCTGCGAAGAGCGGCGGCCGAAGGGGTTGCGAAAGCGAGGGGTCATCGCTCGCTCAACGGCCAAGCTCGGCGGCCGTTCCAGCCGGAGATTGTGATAGGATCGGCCCCATGACCGCCCGCATCGCCGCCCATGTCGCCGCCCTGTATCGCCACCCTATCAAGGGGTTCACGCCCGAGCCGTTGGAAGCCGTGGTGCTGGAGGCCGGGGGCTGGTTTCCGGGCGACCGGATGTGGGCGGTGGAGAACGGGGTGTCGGGGTTCGATCCGGCGGTCCCTGCGCATCTGCCCAAGCAGAAATTCACCGTCCTGATGCGTCAGGCGATCCTGGCCCGGGTGCGGACGCGGTGGGACGAGGCGGCGAATGTGCTGCATGCCGGGATCGACGGCGAGACCCTGGCCGTGCGGATGGATGACGCCGGCGACCGGGCCGAGTTCTGTGAGCGGCTGGCGGCCTTTCTGGGCGAGGAGGCGAGGGGGCCGCTCAGGCTGATCGATGCGGGACCGCGCCACCGGTTCATGGATTCGATGCGGGGGCGGGTGTCGGTGCTCAATCTGGCCAGCGTTCGCGATCTGGAGCAGCGGCTGGGGCGGCCGGTGGACCCCTTGCGGTTCCGCGCCAATGTCTGGGTCGAGGGCTGGGCGCCCTGGGTCGAGAACGGTTGGGGGCGGCCGGATGCGGAGACGGCGGGGCCGGTGCTGGGCCTCGGCGCGGTGACCTTGCACGGCGACAAGCCGATCGTCCGCTGTGCCGCCACCGAGGTCGATCCGGCGACGGGGATGCGGGACATGGCGGTGGTGAAGAGCCTGCACGACCTCTACGGACATGTCCTGACCGGCCTCTACTGTTCGATCGAAACGGGCGGTCGCATCGCGGTCGGCGATCCGGTAATCAGCCCGGCATGAGCGAACAGATCACCCTCGTTTCCGCCTGGAAATCGGCGCAGGCCCGGTTGAAGGCCGGCCGTATCGACAGCCCCTCCATCGACGCCCGCCTGTTGCTGGAGGCCGCGACGGGGGCCAGCCGGATGGACATCCTGACCGATCCCTATCGCGTCGTGACGCCGGATCAGGCGGCAGTGATGGACGGCTATGTCGAGCGGCGGCTGAGGCGGGAGCCGGTGTCGCGCATCCTGGGCCGCAAGGGGTTCTGGAAGATCATGCTGAACGTCACCCCCGACGTGCTCAGCCCGCGCCCGGACACCGAGACCATCCTCGACATCGCCATGCTGGCGTTTGCGCCGCATGAGGCCTTCAGCATGATCGACCTGGGAACCGGATCGGGAGCCATCCTGCTGGCCGTTCTGGCGGAGCGCCCGGCGGCGACCGGGGTCGGCACCGACATCTCGTCCGAGGCCCTGGCGGTGGCGAAGGAGAACGCGGCCAATCTGGATCTCGACGGGCGGGCGGCGTTCCTGAGGACCGAATGGGCGGTGGGGTTCGGGGATCACAGCTTCGATTTCGTGGCGTCCAACCCGCCGTATATTCCGACCGATGACATCGCCGGTCTGGATCCCGAGGTGCGCGAGCACGATCCGATCCTGGCCCTGGACGGCGGGCCGGACGGGTTGCAGGCCTATCGCGACCTCGCCCCCGAGATCCGGCGGATCCTCAAGCCCGGCGGGACCTTCGCGGTCGAGATCGGCTTCGATCAGGGACCGCAGGTGAAGGCCCTGTTCGAGGCGGCGGGGTTCGAGGGCGTGATCGTGGTCAAGGATCTGGGCGATCGGCACCGGGTGGTGACGAACGGGCCGGACCCGAGGACGAATCCGATTCCGAAGGGATGATCCTCCACCGGAGCGAAGCGAACGGGGGAGGGGGACCGCGAAGCGGTGGAGGGGGCGGACGCGCACACCGTGTCTGGGGTCGCCCCCTCCACCACGACGCAAGCGCGTCGCGGTCCCCCTCCCCCGCTGCGCGGTGGAGGATAAAACAAAGCCCTTGGAAATCAGGCCGGGCCACGCTAAGTCTTGGCTCGTCTCCCACCCAAACCGCACGCCTCGAACCGACCGCCGGTTCCAGTCACGCGCGCCGAGGGCTGTGATGGTCGGGCCGGTCGCCCGGCGGACCACGGGGCGGCGACGGATTTCCGATCACATCGTCAGCGGGGATGGGCCCCGAACGAGACGGAACGACGAAACGAACGGACCAGGACGCAGACGCGATCCGGTCGTTCCCTCGAAAGCACGGTATCGTCTCATGAGAGATTTCAAGGGCATGAAGCGTCAACGCGGACGCAACAGGAAGCCCGGCGGCAATGGCCCGTCCAACGCCAACAACGCCAATCCGAACCGGTCCTGGGACTCGCAAGGGCCCGAGAACATCAAGGTCCGGGGCAATGCCCAGACGGTCTATGAGCGCTACCTCCAGCTGGGTCGCGATGCGACGGCGGGCGGCGACCGGGTTCTGGCCGAGAACTATCTGCAGCATGCCGAGCATTATTTCCGTGTCCTGAGGGCGCTTCAGCCGCAGCGGCCGGTGTCGGAGATCGCGGCGCGCGAACTGTCGAACCAGGGTTACGACATCGATTTCGAGGACGAGTCCGGGGCCCAGGCCGCCGCCTTCCTCGCCGCGCAACAGTCCGCCGACCGCGCCGCCCAAGGTGGGCAACAGGGCGGCTATCAGAACAACGACCGCACCGACGGCGAAGGCCAGCCGGCCCGGAACGAAGGCGGCCAGCAGCGCGAATGGCGTGACCGCGACCAGAACCGGGATCGCGATCAGAACCGCGACAGGGACCAGAACCGCGACCGCGATCAGCAACCGCGCGCCGAGGGCGAGGGCGGCGAAGAGGGCCAGACGGGGCAGGGCCCCCGTCGCGAAACCCGCCGCGAACGCTGGGAGCGCCGCCGCGAGGAACGCAACCGCCGCTTCGAGGCCGAAGGCGGCGTCGGCGAGGCCCCCGGCAACGCCCCCTATGACGACAGCCGCGAAGGCGGGCGCGACCGCGACCGCGACCGCGATGCTGGCGCGACCCCGACCGAAGCCCCCGCGCCGATCGCTGCCGAGTCTCCGGCCGAAGCCCTGGCCGGAACCCCCTATGAGCCCGCCGCCGACGATGCACGCCCGGCCCGCACCGAGCGCCCGCGCCGCGCGCGGATGCCGCGTGAGAATGACGGCGACGACGCGCCCTCGACCCTGCCCGGCTTCCTGACCCGTTCGTCGGCCCCGGCTGCTGCGCCGGTCGCAGCTGCCGAACCGGTTGTCGCCTCCGACGACGAGGCCCCGGCTCCGAAGAAGCGTGCACCCCGCAAGCCCAAGGTCGTCGCCGAGGACTGACGCCCCCCTGACGAAGGCCTGACCGATGAGCACGAAGGGTCACTATCTGGCGGTCTTCACCTCGGACAAGACCGGGCCCCGGTGGCGGGAATGGTACGGCCTGACCGAGGCCGAGACGACGGCGCGGCAGACGGCGGGCCTGGCCGCCATCGCCGCCTGGGACGAGGCCCACCGCGACGTCATCGTCTGGCAGGGCGGTCCGCTGGGACCGACGAAACGGATCACCGATGCGGGCGAGGTCACCGACGTCGTCAACTTGCTGACCGTCTATATTGTGGTACGCGCGGAGACGCACGAGGCGGCGGTGCGGCTGTTCGACGGCCACCCGCACATGTCGATCTTCGTCTGCGACGGGGTGGAGGTGATGCCGGTGCTGGGGGGATAGTTCAGGCGGCCGGAACGGCGACGGCGGCGCGGATCGCGGCGACGACCTCGTGGGATCGGTTTTCGATCTGGCTGTTGGGAAAGCGCAGAATGCGAAAGCCCTGCGCGGTCAGCCAGGCGTCGCGGGCGGCGTCCTCGATGCGGTCTTCGTGCTGCGGGCCGTCGGCCTCAACGATCAGCCGATGCCGGAAACAGACGAAGTCGACGATGTAGCGGCCGATGACCTTCTGGCGCTGGAACTTGAGACCCTCGAGGTGGCGGCCGCGCAGGACGGCCCACATCCGCTTTTCATAGAGGACGGGCGCTTTGCGCATGTCCCTGGCGCGCGATTGCAGCCATTCGTCGGTCGGTTCCATGAGAACAAATATGGAACATCATTCGCCGAATGTCGATATCCTTCCCTTTTCCCCTTGCGGGAGAAGGTGGCCCGCAGGGCCGGATGAGGGGTCACCCCGACGTCTGGACCTGCATCCCCCGCCGGATCCCCCACCGTCCTCTCCGGCACGACCCCTCATCCATCAGCCTTCGGCTGCCACCCGTCGTCGGATCGCGATGCGCTCCTCCTCCTCCACCCGCAAGAGGAGAAGGGTCACGGTTCAGGTTGGGATGGCCATGATGATGTCGTGTCGCGGGGCCGAACGTCTTCCCTTCTCCCCCTGCGGGAGAAGGTGGCCCGCAGGGCCGGATGAGGGGTCACCCTGAGGTCTGGACCTGCATCCGCCGCCGAATCCCCCACCGTCCTCTGCCGCACGACCCCTCATCCGTCAGCCTTCGGCTGCCACCTTCTCCCGCAAGGGGAGAAGGGAAGGGCGGCGATCCTGCTCGTGGACGATGTCCTCCGCCGGTGCCCGCGACAGGTTCGCGCTCCCGCGCGCCGCTGCGTCCCCGGTCTGCGCCGCGAAGACGCGGCTTGCCGGAGGATGACGAACGGGGGAAATGGCTGAGATCGAGGGGACAATGATGCCGACAGACACCAAAGAATCCGAGGTCGACGATAGCGATTTTCCAAAGGAGCGGGCGAAATTCTACGAACTGATTGGCCACTGCATCACCCTATATCAAGGGCTAGAGGACTATTTGCCTGAAGTTTTTGCAGCGGCGATTGGTGGCTCCACAGACCGAGCCCATGCGATCTTCGCCCCATATCGCGGTCTTGAGGCCAAACTTGAGGGGATTACGGCCGCCATATCTGACGGAGATCAGGGCTCATGTGATCGCTGGGAGCGATTACGGCCGTTGATCAGAGCCGCTTCTGAGGCGCGGGGTAAGATCGCTCACGCCTCGGTGCTGCATCAAGGTGGCGGCCACACCATCACTCTCGACCAGGAAACCAAAGTAGTCACCGTCCGTCGCACCACAAAGTGACGGATGGAACTGCGAAAAAGTCAAAAAGGCGCTGAACTGGTCTGGGATAACGACAAGCTCTTTGAAGAATACGGTCGGATTGAACGCGCTAAAAGGCTTTCCATTGGCTTGGTTCGGCGCCTCACCGGGCAACCGGTCCCTCCACATCTGGACGACGATCCACGCGCAAGCCCCTAATGCACCCGCGCCTTCCCGATCTCGAGCCCGTCGGCCCCCGCTGACACGGCGATCACGCTCCCGTCCGCCAGCTCTCCCGCCAGCAGCTTCTTCGCCATAGGGTCCACCAGATCCTTCTGGATCACGCGCTTGAGCGGGCGCGCGCCATAGGCGGGGTCGTAGCCCTTGTCGGCCAGCCAGGCGAGGGCGCTGTCGTCGATGGACAGGGTCAGGCGGCGGTCGGCCATCAGCTTTTCCAGACGGGCCAGCTGGATGCGGACGATGCCGGCCATCTGGTCGCGGCCGAGGCGGCGGAAGAGGATGATTTCGTCGATGCGGTTGAGGAACTCGGGGCGGAAGTGGGCGCGGACGGCGTCCATGACGTAGGGGCGGACAGCCTCGACATCGTCACCTTCGGCCTGGTTGGCCAGGGCGTCGGAGCCGAGGTTGGAGGTCATGATCAGCAGGGTGTTCTTGAAGTCGATCGTGCGACCCTGTCCGTCGGTCAGGCGGCCGTCGTCGAGGACTTGCAGAAGCACGTTGAAGACGTCGGGGTGGGCCTTTTCGACCTCGTCGAACAGGACGACCTGATAGGGGCGACGGCGCACGGCCTCGGTCAAGGCACCGCCCTCGTCATAGCCGACATAGCCGGGAGGGGCCCCGATGAGGCGGGAGACGCTGTGCTTCTCCATGTATTCGCTCATGTCGATGCGGGTGATGGCGCTGTCGTCATCGAACAGGAAGGCGGCGAGCGCCTTGGTCAGCTCGGTCTTGCCGACGCCGGTGGGGCCGAGGAACAGGAAGCTGCCCAGCGGACGGTTGGGATCGTTCAGGCCGGCGCGGGCGCGGCGAACGGCGTCGGCGACGGCTTCCAGCGCCTCGTCCTGACCGACGACGCGGCCGCGCAGGGCGTCCTCCATCGACAGCAGTTTCTCGCGCTCGCCCTCCAGCATCTTGTCGACCGGGATGCCGGTCCAGCGGGAGACGACGGCGGCGATCTGGGCTGCGTCGACGACCTCGGGGGTCAGGGGTCCGCCCTCCGGGGTTTCGTTGGCCTCGGCCTCGGCGAGCTGTTTTTCGATCTGCGGGATCTGGCCATAGGCGATCTCGGATGCGCGGCCGAGGTCGCCGTTGCGTTGGGCGAGCGCGAGATCGGCGCGCAGGCGGTCGAGGGTTTCGCGCAGCTGGGCCCCCTGCCCCACCTTGTCCTTTTCGGCCTTCCAGCGGGTGGTCAGGTCTTCGGACTCGACCTCGAGATCGCTGATCTCGTCCTCGAGCTTTTCGAGGCGTTGCCTGGAGGCCGCGTCAGTCTCCTTCTTCAGGGCCTCGCGTTCGATCTTGAGCTGGACCAGCCGGCGGTCGATTTCGTCCAGGCTCTCGGGCTTGGAATCGACGGCCATGCGGACGCGGCTGCCGGCCTCGTCGATCAGGTCGATGGCCTTGTCGGGCAGGAAGCGGTCGGTGATGTAGCGGTTCGACAGGGTGGCGGCGGCGACGATGGCGCTGTCGGAAATGCGGACGCCGTGGTGGACCTCGTACTTCTCCTTCAGGCCACGGAGGATCGAGACCGTGTCCTCGACGCTGGGTTCGTCGATGAAGACCGACTGGAAGCGCCGGGCGAGGGCCGGGTCCTTCTCGATGTATTTGCGGTACTCATCCAGGGTGGTCGCGCCGACGCAGTGGAGCTCGCCGCGCGCCAGGGCGGGTTTGAGCAGGTTGGACGCGTCCATGGCCCCGTCGCCCTTTCCGGCGCCGACCAGGGTGTGCATCTCGTCGATGAAGAGGATGATCTGGCCTTCGGCGGCGGTGACCTCGTTGAGCACGGCCTTGAGCCGTTCCTCGAACTCGCCCCGGTATTTGGCACCGGCGATAAGGGAGCCCATGTCCAGGCCCATGACGACCTTGTCCTTGAGGCTCTCGGGCACGTCGCCGTTGACGATGCGCAGGGCCAGGCCCTCGACGATGGCAGTCTTGCCGACGCCGGGCTCGCCGATCAGGACGGGGTTGTTCTTGGTGCGCCGTGCCAGGACCTGGATGGTGCGGCGGATCTCCTCGTCGCGGCCGATGACGGGGTCGATCTTCTGATCCCGCGCCGCCTGGGTCAGGTCGCGAGCATAGCGTTTCAGGGCGTCATAGGCGTCCTCGGCCCCCGCGCTGTCGGCCGTCTTGCCCTTGCGCACGTCGGCGATAGCTGCGTCGAGTTTCTCAGGCGTGGCCCCGACCGATTTGAGGATTTCCTTCGCCACCCCGCCTTCGCGGGCGATGGCCGAGAGGAGCCGTTCGGTGGTGACGAAGGCGTCGCCGGCGGTCTTGGACGCGGCTTCGGCGGCGGCGAAGACGCGGGCGGTGTCGCCGTCCAGATAGAGCTGGCCGTTGCCGCCACTGACCTGGGCGCGCTTTTGCAGGGCCGTCTCGGTCGAGGTCTCGGCCTTGGCGGGGTCGCCGCTGGCGGTGGTGATCAGGTTGCGGGCCAGGCCGTCGCGTTCCTCCAGCAACACCTTCAGCAGGTGTTCGGGGGCGAACTGCTGGTGACGGCGGGCCAGGGCGAGGCTTTGGGCCGACTGGACGGCCTGTTTGGCGCGGTCGGAATAGAGGTCGAGGTTCATTCTGGGTCGTTTCCCCTGACAAGGCGGATGACAGTCAGCGCCCTTGCAAGAAGCGACGCCTTGATCTGGGGCAAAGGTGGGTGTGGCGATGGGGCCACACAAGGGGTGGTGTCAGACGGTGCGGGGGTTAGGGTGGGCGCTTGTTCCGAAAGGTCCGATGCCCCATTCCGCCTGGCCGGTCGATCCCGGCGTCATCCTGCCGTTCCTGATCGCCGTCGCCCTGATCGAACTGACGCCGGGGCCCAATATGGGCTGGCTGGCCATGGTGTCGCTGACGCGCGGGCGGATGGCCGGGGCGGCGGCGGTGGGCGGGGTGACCCTGGGCCTGGCGGTGTGGATGCTGGCCTCTGCGTTCGGACTGACCCAGGTCCTGCTGACCTGGCCGTGGCTGTACCAGACGATCCGCTGGGCGGGGGTGGCCTTCCTGTTCTGGCTGGCGTGGGATGCGTGGAAATCTCCGGGGGCGGGCGATGCGGTGTCGGAGGATGCCCCGAGGCGCGACCTGGGGCAGGCGTTCGTCAGGGGGCTGGCGGGCAATCTGCTGAACCCCAAGGCGGCGGTCTTCTATGTGGCCCTGCTGCCGACCTTCATCCGGCCCGATCATGCGGGGGCGCTGGTCCAGGCCCTGACGCTGGGGACGCTGCATCTGTTGGTCGCCCTGATGGTCCACGGCCTGATCGTGCTGGGCGCGGCGGGGGCAGGTGCGCGTCTGCTGACCGACGCCAAGGGGCCTTGGCTGCGGGCCGGGTCGGCGCTGGGGATCGTCGCCGTGGCGCTGTGGATGGCGTGGGAGACGCGCGGCTAGGGGCCGCTAGAAGTCCAGGTCCGCGTAGTGGGCGGCGGCGGCCAGGCCCTGGAAGCGGTCGGTCAGCAGGGGACGGAAGCAGGGCCGCGACTTGATCTTCATGTACCAGAGCTTGAGCGCCGGCTGGGCCTTCCACGGCAGTTCACCGAAATAGTCGAGCACCGACAGATGGGCGGCGGCGACGAGGTCGGCCTGGGACAGGCGACGCCCCGCCAGCCAGTCCCGGGCGGCGGCGAGATCCTCCAGCATGGCCAAGTGTTCGCGCAGGGCCGCGCGGCCGTCGCGCAGCGCGCGGGCCTCGGGCGGGCCGAGGCGGAGCAAGGGCTTTTCCATCCGCTCGTGCAGCAGGACGGCGTTGACCTCGTCGGTGAAGCGGCGGTCGAACCAGGCGGTCAGGCGGCGCGCCTCCGCCCGTTCCGACGGGTCCGAGGCCAGCAGCAGCGGCGTCTTCTGCTGATCCTCGATCCAGCCCAGGATGGCGGCGGGCTCGCAGAGGGTCAGAGGGCGGCTGTCGGCGACCTGAAGCACCGGCGGCATGGCGGAGGGGTTGAGGTCGGCGAGCGGGCAGTCGGGCTCCCACGGGCGCACGACCGTCTCCTCGAACGCGATCTTGGCCTCGCCCAGCGCCAGGCGAACAGTGCGCGAGCCGGGGTCGAACGGGAAATGGAAGAGGACGCGGGCCGACATGGAGGGGTTCTGGACCTGCGTCCGTTAAATCGCCGTTTACTGCGTCCGGTTCAGCCCCAGGGACCGGAGGCGGGATAGGGCGGTTCGTGCGGCGTGCCCGAGGGGTCGGCGTGGATCAGGACGTCCGCGCCGGGCAGGGCCTGACGGATGCGGCTTTCGGCGTCGTCGATGATCTGATGGGCCTGGGTCAGGGTCAACGCGCCGTCCAGATCGACGTGCATCTGGACCATCACGGCCCCGCCCGAGGTGCGGGTGCGCAGGCGGTGCAGGCCCCGGATGCGGGGGTCC
>NZ_JBIIAY010000167.1:0-4817 GCF_044239655.1 Brevundimonas sp. | reverse complement strand
GTGCCTCGCGCCTGGGCCGAGGCGTCGGCGGCGTGAAGGCAGACCGTCGCGGCGGCGATCGCAGTGACGGTGCGAACCGCCGCTGCGAGGTTTTTGGAACGCATCATGTCAGAGCGGCCGGTGCGGAGCGCGCTGGATGGCCGACAGATAGACCGGCTGCAGATCGGGATAGATCGCATAGGTCGCCTGGACGATCTTGTCGTATTCCGGATGGGTGGAATAGTTGGCGTACATGAACACGGCCATGTCGTTCAGGCTGTTGAACGACAGGTCGGAGCTGCTCTTCAGGAACTCCTCGCCGCCGATGGCGCGCAGGGCGATCTGACGGCCCATCTGCTTGCCGGCGGCTTCGCCCAGCATCCCGCCAAAGAGAGGGATGTTCGACATCAGTTGCTGACCGGCCTGCTGGCCGATGAAGGCGCCGGCCTGGCCGCTGACCGAAACCTTCATCGATTCGGTGATCCAGCCGGCGGTGACGCCGTCCGAGGTGAAGGGCGACATGTAGAGGCCGGAGGTTCCCTCGATGGGCGTCGGCGAGATCATGGTGCTGGCCACAGGCATGGCCGGGGCCATCGGCATGGTCGCGCAGCTTGAAAGGACGAGTGCGAGCGCGACCGCGCTCGAGCGAATGAGGTATTTCATGTGGCCCCCCGGCTCTGGGACGACGTCGACAGTGACATCGCGAAAACGGGGGGACGTAACCGCAAGTGGCTTGAGGCGTCGTCATCAATATTGTGGATAATGTGTCCGCTTAGTGTTGTAATTCGACCTTTGTTCGGTGAAAGGGAAGTGAAGGGAGATCAGCAGGTTGAACCATTTCGACGACCATCCCGTCCTGAGCGCCGCCATCGAGACGATCCAGAATGTGGCACTGGGCGGCGTGGGCTGGACGGAGGTTCTGGAGGATGTGGCGCGCCTGACTGGCTCGAAGAGCGGCCAGTTGATCGGCTTCGACGGAACGGGCGAGGTGGCCTTCAACTGGCTGAGCGGCGTGGACCCGGATTGCCTGGTGGAGCATGATGCGGTCGGGGGGAACGACGGTCGAATCAACTCGCGGATTCCGATCGGGCTGGCGGCGGTGGAGCTCGAAATCCTGGACGAGCGGCACTTCACCACCGAATCGGATCGCGCGGCGAATGCGGCCTATGATGATTGCCTGGAGCGTTGGGATCTCCCCAGTGTCTGCCTGACCAATCTGATCAAGGGGCCGGATTTCGGCGTTGGCTTCTCGGTCGTGCGGTCGGCGCGGGAAGGGGTGATGAGCACCGTCCAGATGCGCGACTTCTCCGTCCTGGCCCGGCATGTTCGTCATGCCGTCAGGGTTCAGCACGTGATGCAGGATCAGGCCGCCCTGGCGGTTTCGGGCCTGCTGGAGCGTATGGAGGCGATCGGCTTCATCTGCCATCGCGACGGGCGGACGGCGGCCATGAGCAGATCGGCCGAGAGGCTGCTGCATGAGGGCGACCGGCTGCGTCTGCGCGACGGCGCGGTCGTGGCGGCCCACGGCAGCGCGGGCGCGGTCGCCACAGCGGTGAACCAGACCCTGTCGGGCATGATCAGTGCGCCGCTGATCTTGCGCGACGGCGCGGGCCAGCGGCCGCTGGTGGTCGAGGTGTCCCGGCTTCCCTTCGAGCGGCACGACGCCGCCTTCGACGAGGCCGTCCTGGTGATCGTGCGCGATCCTTCTCAGGCGGACCGCGGCCGCATCGCCGCGGCGACGGCCATGTTCGGCTATACGACGACGGAGGAGAGGGTCGCGGCGGCCATGATGGCGGGGCAGTCGCCCCTCGCCATCGCCGAACAGATGGCCGTCGAGATCGCGACAGTCAGAACCCACATCCGCAGACTCTACGAAAAGTCCGGCGTCTCGAGCCAGCTGGGCCTGACCAGTCTGCTGGGCGCGATTCGCTAAGCGGGTCCGCAGCGCTATTCGTAGTTGACGACGATCGGCACCGCCGCCGTCACGTTCGTGAACGCGACCGAGGACAGGAAGCCGGTGACATGGAGGGTGTCTCGGCCGGAGCCGTCCATGCGGGCGGTGAGGCTGCTGGTGATATCGCCGGAATTCTGGCTCCAGACCGAAAAGCCGGTAATGGTGGCGTTGGTCTGTGGGGCGGCGATGGATCCGGGCAGGTTGACGCGATAGGCGCGGCCGGGGTCGCCGGAGATCCGGATCACCGCCGGGGCGTCGGACGCCGTGCCCCTCTGGTCCATGAGGCTCGTCTGTTCGGGGGGAGGCGCGGCCGTCGCCGTCGCCGTCGCGGTCTGCTGGGTCGAGGACGCGTTGAAGACCATACGGGAAATCTCGCTGACCCCGACCGACCGTTCGATCGTCACCGTGGCCTCGGCCTGTCGGGTCTGGGCAAGAGTCGGCGTGGCCAGGCCTGTCGTCAGGCCCACGAGCATCAGAAGCGTCTTCATAGCAGCACCGCCGTCACCGTGTAGGTATAGGTCCCGTAACCCGTGGGCCCGCTGGGCGGCACCAGAACGTCCATGCCGATCGCGAACGCTGCGCCCAGGTTCAGGCCGATGGGATAGGTCTCGAAAGTGATCGTCGATCCCGAAACGGGCGGGGCGATATAGTAGAGCAGGCCATAGGTCGAGGAGACCCGCAGGTTGGTGATGCTCGCGATCCCGGACGAGCCGCTGACCTGGACCGTCACGCGGATGTTCCTAAGATTGCACAGCACATCGAGTTGACACAGGATGACGATGGTCGGAGGCGTGACGTTGCCGCTGGTCACGCGGATCGCGTCGCCGGAGGTGCGGGTGACCACGCCGGCCGTGCTGATCGAAAACGTCGTGGGCGAGGAGCCCCGGATGACCTGGCCCAGCGCTGGGGTCACCGAGGACGGCGTTCGCTGGACGGTGACCTGAGCCATCGCCGGGGCCGCGACCGTCAGGGCCAGCACAAGGCCGATCAGGGAAAGAAGCGTGCGGATCATGTCCTGTCCTTTTCCGTCAACACGATGAAGATGTCGTCAGCCCGAACATAGCCGCCGTCGGCCGCCACGGTCAGGATCGGCAAGCTCTCCAGGGCCAGGCCCAGGGTCTGCGACTGGGCGGGGTCGAGGCGGATTTCGTAACGGCCAGGGCGGACGCCCTCGACGATCACCGAGCCCGCATGGTCGGTGCGGCCGACGATGGGCTCGCCGTTCGCGGGAACCAGTTGCAGATCGACGGCGGCCAGCGGGCGGTCGGCCATGCCGCCGCGCTTCAGCTTGACCGTCAGCTCGACTTCGCTGGTGACCTGCAGCGGATAGATGATCAGGGCGGTCCGGCCCGGGCGGGGCACCAGCCGCACGCTGTCGCCGCCGACCAGGAAGGGGTCGTCGATGTTCTCGGTGTTGATCCGCGCCCGGACCTGAGCCCCATCGCCGAGGCCGGCCGTCATGGCGTGTCCTTGGGCGTCGGTGAGAACCACGCCGCCGGGGGTTTCCAGCGCGACCTTGGCGACTCCGGCCTCGTTCGCCTGACGCAACCCGTCGCCATTGGCGTCGATGAAGGCGTCGATGGCCGCCGAGCCGCCTGACGACACGCCGGGGCGGACGAAGCCGTACCGACCGGTCGCCGGGTTCCGGCCGAAGCCGAAGCCGAGCTGAAAACCCATCCGCCATTCGCCGGCCTCGGTGTCATAGCCGGCATTGACGGCGATATCGAAACGGCTGGCGCTGTAGAGGCCAGAGGCTTGCAAGGTGGTCGTCGTGCGGACGCCCAGGGTCCGCATTACGCCGATCCGCACCGTGCTGTGTTCGGTGGCCTGGTAGTCCAGGGTGGCGTAGGCCGTTTCGAGTTCCGCGTCGGGAGCGAAACGCCAGGTGAGGCCGCCGCGGAACTGGGCGCGCGCCGCGACCAGGGTCGCCACGTCGACCGCGCCCAGGACCTGACGCCGATGGGACTGGAAGGTCCATTCGTCCTCATAGGTCAAGCTGCCGGAGGCATAGTAACGGCCGATCGGGGCCGAGGTCCGCAGGTCGGCGGCGAGGCGACCGCTGTCGTCCGTGCGTTCCTGCCGGCGCAGGCTGGCCGAGACCGGGAAGGACAGGCCGTCGGAAACATGGACCGTACCGTCGGCGCGCAGGTCGCTGCTGCGCAGGGCGCTGCTCCCGCCGACGCCGAAGGTGCGCGTCTCGTCGACGAAGCCGCCTGCATATTCCGAATGTCGACCGATGATCGAAACGCCGAAAGGCCGCGCGGCCAGGCCGACGGTGGCGCCGGTTCCGCCCTGGTCATCGGAGGCGACGTCAAGCTGACCGGCGACGCTGCCCAGCGATCCGTGCAGTCCTAACAGGCCGACATTGCGAGCCTCGCCGCCGAGCGGCGTGAACCGCGCCGCCCCGCCGCTGATAGTCAGGCTCGGGCTGACGCCATAGTCGAACAGGGCGACGATCCGCTCGGCGCCGGTCGCGGTGTCGGTCGGAAGGTCTCCGATCTGGAACACGGGCGTGTTCTGTTCGATGGCGCCCAGGCGCAGGATGAACTCGCCGGCCTCGACCTGACCAGCGCCGAAATTGATGCGGCGAACCTCCTCGCGGGTCTGGCCCTGGGAGCCGTAGAAGACCAGTCGGATGGTGTTCAGGCCGAAAGTGAGGGGCACGTTCAGGAACTCGTAGCGCCCTTGCGTCGGCGAGGCCTGACCGCGCTGCAGCACCTCGTTGACGTACAGTTCGACATCCTCGCCGAGCGGCAGTTCGCCCCGCAGATTCAGGGGTGTCGCCAGATCCAGCGATTCCAGCGGGGCCGAGGTGTAGAAGGCGCCGCGTCCGCCGAAGCTTCCGGCCCCCAGCGCCATCGACGGCGTATAGACGTCGCCGACG
>NZ_JBIIAY010000062.1:0-17657 GCF_044239655.1 Brevundimonas sp. | reverse complement strand
TTCATAGACCTTGCGGCCTACAGACAGGAACAGGCTCTCGGTCGTGGGAAAGGCGTCCCGGAAGCCCCACCGATCCAGATAGGCATTGGTCTCGGCGACGATGACCTTGTGATCTTCCAGATCGTAGCTCTTGCCCCCATTGGCCAGGATGTCGGCGATCATCTTCACGTGGTTGTCGGCGACGGCGCAGCCCTGCATCTCGCCGAACTCGATGATATAGGTCTTGCCTGTCTCGCGATGGATATAGTCATCCCTGGATTGGTAGAACCGGTCGTACCACTGGTCACCGGCACCCTGGTGCTCGACCCACCAGCCGCCGGCCGGTTCGACATCGGAGCGGAAGTAGTGGTCGTTGTACGGCAGGTACATCGCCTGGGCGGCACCACGTTTCACGAAGCCGTCGTTCAGGATAACGGTTCTGCTGGGGTCCAGGTCGTGGATGGCCTTCAGCACGTGCTGGACCTCTGGATTGGCCAGGTTGGCGCCGATCTCGTTCTGTAACGTGTACTGGACCAGGGATGGGTGCGAGCGAAACGCCTTCGCCATGGCCTGGCATTTTTCGACGATGAAGTTGACGCTGAACTGGTCGGCCGGCGACAGCGGCGTTCCCGGCTCGCGATCCGGACCGATGCCGTGACGTCCGCCTCCCGGCTCCATGACCCGCAGCAGGCCCATCTCGTCCATAGCTGTGAAGACCTCGGCCTTGCCGACGTTGCGATGAAAGTGAAGCGTATTCAGACCCAGCGCCTTCGCGGAGGTCACCTCGCGGCGCGCCAGCTCCTGTGTCGGCCACAGGCCGTTGTATCCCCAGTAGCCCCACGAGATTGCTGAATACAGCCGCACCCGACGCCCGTTCAGGCGCAGCAGCGCGTCGGTTCCCACACCTTCGACGCCGAACCAGCGGAAGCCAAATCGTGCTTCGCGCGTATCCACCCGCCCCTCGCCTTCCGTCCAGTGGAAACGCAGGCGATAGAGCTCCGGGGTCTCCAGGTCCCACAGACGCGCGTCTGGAGCCGAAATCGTGAAGCACACGCGCAGCCTGCGGTCCTCGACTGCCTCGAATGACTCCAGACGAATTTCGGCAGGCACCGTCATACCCGACCGATCGTCGACCAGTTCAACGGTGGCTCTCGTGCGCAGTTCGGCCAGGCGATACGATGCGGATGGTCCATCCACGACCACCTCCATGAAGCCTGTGACCGTCCGTGGCTCCGGCAGATTCAACACCCACGCGTCGTCGATGCGCGCTGTCAGCGGGTGCAGGCTCAGCGCCAGGCCACGATCCAGGCCTCCAAAGCCATGCGAAGCGAACAGCTTGGCAGCGCCCCACATCATGGTGGTGGAATCCCGCCAATCGTAACGCCCGCCTGGATTGGTGATCCGGATGTCCAGCCGGTTTGCCCCACCGGGTCGCATCGCGCCGGTCAGATCACAACTGAACGGCAGTTCGGCCATGATGGAATAGCCGACCAGGGTCTCGTTCAGAAAAACCTCCGCTCGCAGCCGCGCGCCGCGCAGGTTCAACATTACTCGTCGCCCCGCCGCCTCGGCCGGGATGTCGATCGCCTTCGACCACCAGGACACGCCCTTGTAGGCCCCGTATTGCGGCACATCATCGGTCTCAGCGTAGCGATACTCGTCGGCACCGTAGGGCCGGGTTCCGAACTTGCCCCAGAGATGCTGCTCGACCGTTGTCGGCAGATCGACGTTCAGGGCCGAGGCCGAGCGCAGACTGCTCCACCCTCCAGTCGGTGGATTGACAGGCAGGGTCGTCAGATCGACCGTGCTGGGCAGATGGATGGCGTCATCCCGCCAGGCCGCCGCTTCGTCGATCCACAGGCTCCAGCCTTCGTCGGGAATCGCGAGCGAAACGCGATCTGTTGCCTTGGCGATGTTCGGCATGGCGGCCGAAGCACCGGCTGTAGCCATCGAGAGGCTCGTCGCCGAAAGGAAGGTTCGCCGATCAAGACGCATGGGGTAATCCTGTGGAGCACGACGAGAGAAAATCAGCTGGTGTGGCGGGCAGCGACAGGCTCGGCGAACCCGCCGTAGAACGACAGGGCGGTGCCACCGAAGATCGCCTGCTCGTGTCCGGAAGCAAAGATGGAGACCGCTCGACGCGCAAAGGCCAGCCAGTCGCCATAAGTCGCGGCCTGGGTCACCACCGGCCAGTCGCTGCCCCACATCAGGCGCTCGGGCCCGAACATCTCGACCAGATGGCCAATGTAGGGCTGTAGATCGTCATAGCCCTGATCGGGGCTCGCTTCCGTCAGCAGCCCCGACAGCTTGCAGACGATGCGGGGATTCTCGGCCAGCGGAGCCATGGCGTCGGCCCAGGCCTCGAAGCCACCCGAGACGATAGCGGGCTTGGCGGCATGATCGATGATGATCGGCAGGTCAGGCCAGCGGTCGGCAAATCGGCCGAGCCCCGGGAGGTGTTCTGGCCGGACAAGAGCGTCGAACCTCAGACCCTCATCAAGCATGGCTTCGACGGCAGGATCGAGAACGGGGTCACAAATCCAGTCCGGTGACAGGCTTTGGAGCATCGGCCTCAAGCCCCGCAGTTTCGGATGGTTCGCGAGTTCGCGGATGCGTTCGGCGGCGTCTGATGCCGCCAGATCGACCCATCCGACGACCCCCAGCACGCGCTCATCGCGGGACGCGGTCTCCAGCAACCACCCGGTGTCGCCGATGTTCGGCTGGGACTGGACCAACACCGTACCGGTCACGCCCTCTGGCGTGGCGACGGCCCAGAAGTCGTTCAGGTCGAAATCGCGGTGGATTGCCGGCAGGTCGGGTCGGGGCCACTCATGGCCCGGCGCGTCGAGGCGCCAGACGTGCTGGTGAGCATCGATCAGCACGCTACGATCGCCTTGATCACGCCGCTGGCCGGATCCATCCAGGTCTCCATGACATCGGGCAGGGCCGAAAGCTCGGCTCGGTGGGTGTTCAGGGCGGCGACCGGCACGACCCCGCGTCGCATCGCATCGATGACCGCTTCGAAATCCTGGGGGGCGGCGTTGCGGCTGGCAAGCAGGGTGGTTTCCCGGCGATGGAACTCCGGATCGTTGAAAGTGATGTCGGCACCGACCACGGAGATCAGGACATAGGTCCCACCGTGACCCACATAGGCGAAACCGGCTTCCATCGCCTGGGGACTGCCGGTCGCATCAAACACCACGTCGTAAAAGTCGCCCCCGGTGAGGGCTGACAGTTGAGACGACGCAGCGTCATCAGCGATCACGGCATGATCCGCGCCGATCTCCGCCAGGCAGAAGGCCATGCGGTCCTCGCGCCGGTCGACCACGGTCACCGTCGCACCACGCAGCTTGGCGAAAAGGGCGGCGGCGATTCCGATCGGACCCGCCCCAACGACCAAGGCCGTCTGACCCGAGCGAACGTCGGCCCGGCGAACCGCGTGGGCACCGATCGCGAGGAACTCGACCATCGCGGCCGCATCGAGCGTAACGCCTTCGGCGGACCGGAGGAAGCGAGCCGGAACCGCGATATACTGCGCCATCGCGCCGTCCCGGTGAACGCCGAGCACCTCGATACGCATGCAGCAGTTCTCCCGCTCCTTGCGACAGGCGGCGCAGTGGCCGCATGACAAGTACGGAAGCGCGTAGACCGGTTCACCCGGCACAAATCCGCTGCTTTGCGGTGCCTCGACGACCTCCCCCGACATCTCGTGCCCCATGACGCGAGGATAGGTCAGGTAGGGCTGGGTACCACGATAGATATGCATGTCCGTGCCGCAGACGCCGACGCGCCGGACACGAACCAGGACCTCGCCGGGTCCGGCCTTGGGCATCGCACGCCTTCCGCGTTCCAACAGACCCGGCTCAGTGCAGACGACCACCTCCATCATGGCAACCGGTGCCCTGTTCAGGCCGCTTGCTTCTTGCATGGGATCGTACCTCTCTCATCCGGAGCAATCCGAAGATTTATCATATATGCCGATACCTTCGCACATATGACAAGTCGTTGTGCGGACTTGTGAGGCGTTCCAGTTGACGCGCTCGCCGCCTCTCGGCATTCGTCGTTCTGGAATTCAGGAACGGGACACCATGCTCAAGGTGGCGGAAGATCGCCGGTACAAGGCGCCGGCGCTGGAGAAGGGCCTCGATATCCTGGAACTGCTCGCACGGTCCGATCGTCCCCTGACGATCAATGAGACGGGCCGGATTCTCGACCGGTCGCATGGCGAACTTTTCCGCATGGTCCAGGTGCTCGTCTACCGGGGCTATATCGAGCAGGTCGCCGGCACTGACGGCTATCAGCTCACCGACCGTCTGCTGTCGCTGGGTCTGGAGCGACCGCTCATGCGATCCCTCGTGGAAGTGGCTCTGCCGGAAATGCGCAAGCTCGCCGACTATTGTGGGCAGTCCTGCCACCTGGCGGTGCGGGCGCTTGGGGACATCATCGTCATCGCCCGGATGGAATCGAGTCAACAGCTCTCCTTCTCGCTTCCGGTCGGCTACCGCCAGCCCATGCCCAAGACCGCATCCGGGGCCGTGCTCTATGCCTACCAATCCGACGATGTGCGGCACAGCTGGCGACAGAGCTTCGACCCGTCCATCGACGCCGAGACACTGGAAACCTTCGAAAAGCGCGCGGCGCGCGTGGTGAAAAGCGGCCAGGAGCATTCCCCCAGCCGGTTCGTCGAGGGCGTCAGCGACGTTTCCGCGCCCGTGTTCCGCGGCGGCTCGGCGGTCGCGGCCCTGACCATTCCTTTTCTCAAACGGCTGAACGCCCAGGTGTCCTTGACCGAGGCCGCGGCGGCGCTGACCGAGGCGGCCAACCGGATTTCGGAGCGACTGATCGGTGCCGAAGTCCGACCCTGACCTTCTTCAAGTCAGGGCCCGGTCCAGATGGGTGTAGCCGCCGTCCGGGAACAGCCATTGGCCGGTTGTATGACCCGCCCGTTCCGACAGCAGGAAGACCACGGTCTCGGCGATCTCGCGCGCGGTGGTCATCCGCCGGCCCAGAGGAATACGTTGGGTGATTTCGGCTAGGTGAGACTCCGGATCCGGAAACGTGTCCAGCCAGCGCCGATAGAGGGGCGTCATGACCTCTGCAGGGCAGACCGCGTTCACGCGGATGCCGTGAGGGGCCAGTTCCGCGGCCCACTCCCGCGTCAGACCCAGCTGAGCGGCTTTGGCCGCTACGTAGCCGCTCGTACCGCCCTGGCCGGTGAGCGCGGTCTTTGAGGATACATTGACGATCGCGCCCCGGCTTTCGCGGAGATGGGGCAGGCAATGGTGGGCCATGCTGAAATAATGACCGAGATTGCCCGTCAGCGACTGGAGGAAGTCTGAGAGGGGCCGGCCGAGCCCGACGCTGTCGTTCGCGCCGGCGTTGTTCACCAGCCCCCGAAGGCCCCGGCCCAATGCAGCGGCCTCGGCTACGGCGTCCGCACAGGCCGCGTCATCGCCCAGCTCGATCTGGATGAACCGTGTCCGGGTCTGGATTGCCCTGATTGACGCCTCGAAGGCTGGATCGAGCGGGCTTCGACCCAGAATCACGGGAATCGCCCCCTCCTCCGCCAGAAGCATCGAAATAGCTCCGCCGATCCCGGCTCCGCCGCCCGTCACGATCACGACGCCGTCGCGCAGTCCCAGATCCATGGTCAATCCTCCAAAGTCGGCCGAAGCCGGCGCTCTCTGGCGCTTAAAGTCGTTCTAGCAGACGCTTGCCCGGACGCGCCGAGGCTTGATCGCCTTCACCACATATGCGATGCCATCTTCATATATACAACGAAAAGCGAGCAGGCCGCGTTTGAGCGGATCAGCTTCACGGGAACGACACGGTCATGGCGATCCTTACAGCCCCTCCACCAATGTCAGGGGACCGATCCGGCACCGGCCTCATAACGCCCGGATTCCGGCTGGGGTTCGCGCTGGTTGTCAGCCTGTTCTTTTTGTGGGCGATCGCCAACAACCTCAACGACGTCCTGATCCGCCAATTCCAGAAGGCACTCGATCTGAACCGCGCCGAAGCGGGCCTGATCCAGTTTGTCTTCTACATCGGCTATTTCGTCATGGCCCTGCCGGCCGGGATGGTAATGCGTCGGTTCGGCTATCGCGCGGGCATTGTTCTGGGGCTCGGCCTCTACGCCGCCGGTGCCCTCCTGTTCTGGCCTGCCGCTGAAATGCGCGTCTACAGTGCCTTCCTGGGGGCACTCTTCGTCCTGGCGGCCGGCGCGGCGTGCCTGGAGACGGCGGCCAACCCTTACATCGTCGCCTTCGGCGATCCCACTCGCGCGGCTCAACGCCTCAATCTGGCGCAGGCCTTCAACGGCGTGGGTGCCGTGATTGCCCCGATCGTCGGCGGGTTGTTCATTTTCTCCGGTGTGGAGATGGACGATGGCACCCTCGCGGCGGCGTCTGCGTCCGACCTGGCGGCCTATCGGGCGGGAGAGGCCGCCATGGTGCAGGTCCCCTATCTGGTGCTGGCCCTGATCGTGATCTGCGTCGCTGTCGCCATCGCTCGCGTTCCCCTGCCCACGATCCGGCCTCACAGAGCCGCCGGACAGGCGCACGGCTGGCGTCGGCTGGTTGGCAATCCCCTGTTGGTCGGCGCGGTGGTCGCTCAGTTCTTCTATGTCGCGGCCCAGGTCGGGGTCTGGAGTTATTTCATCGACTTCGTAAAAGAGGTCGATCCGGCCGTCAGCGAGCGCAACGCCGCCTTCCTTCTGTCAGGGAGCCTGTGCCTGTTCACCCTGGGGCGCTTCGGCGGGGCTGCCCTGATGCAAAAGGTGTCTCCGGTGACACTTCTATTGATCTTCGCCATCGCCAATGTGGTGCTCTGCGGTCTGGCCATGACCCTGCCTGGGGTTGGTGCCATCGCCGCGCTGTTGCTGACCGGCCTGTTCATGTCGATCATGTTCCCGACCATCTTCGCCCTGGGCGTTCGCGATCTCGGCCCGGATCAGGCGCTGGGCTCGTCCCTGCTGATCATGTCGATCATCGGCGGCGCGATCGCCCCGCCGATCATGGGCTGGATCAGCCATGGCCAAGGCGGTCTGCGGGCTGCCATGCTTCTGCCGCTCGCCGCCTTTGCGGTCGTCGCAGTCTATGGCGTCATGCATCGGCGCGCCGACGCCAGCCCAGACCAGAACACTGCAGGAGCAGACGTTTGAGACTGAAGAACAAATACGCCCTGGTCACTGCGGGAGCACAGGGCATCGGCCTGGCGATCGTGGAAGCGTTCGCCCGCGAAGGCGCACGGGTCGTAGCCGCCGACATCAACGCCGACGCCCTGGCCCGGCTTGAGGGACGCGAAGGGGTTCGCCCCCTGATCCTCGACGTCACAGACAGGGGAGCCGTCGAGCGACTGGCCAACGACTTCGACACGTTCGACATCCTCGTCAACGCCGCGGGAGTGGTCTACGCGGGCGACATCCTGGCCTGCGATGAGGAGGCCTGGGCACGTTCGCTGGATCTCAACGTGACCGCCGCCTACCGGACCTGCCGCGCCCTGCTGCCCGGGATGCTGGACAGGGGTGCGGCTTCCATCATCAACATCTCGTCGATCGCGTCGAGCGTGAAGGGCATTCCCAACCGGTTCGCCTACGGGGCCACCAAGGCGGCGGTCATTGGCCTCAGCAAGGCGATTGCGGCCGACTATGTAGGACGCGGAATCCGCTGCAACGCGATCTGTCCGGGCACGATCGAGACCCCTTCCCTGCGCCAGCGGGTCGCCGAACAGGCGCAGACCCAGGGCGAGACTTTCGACCAGGTCATGGCGGCCTACGAGGCGCGACAGGCCGTCGGTCGCCTGGGCCGACCTGAGGAAGTCGCCGCGCTCGCCGTGCATCTCGCGGGCGATGAATCCGCCTTCACCACCGGCGCCGTTCACGTGATCGACGGCGGCTGGGTCAACTGACGAGTTATCACATGAAACTGCTTCGCTATGGCCCCCCCGGGTCGGAACGCCCGGGTCTTCTCGACATGGAGGGGTGCATTCGCGACCTCTCGGGCGTCACGCCTGACGTCGCTGGGGCGACCTTGACGCCAGAGGGGCTGAAGGCCCTGCAGGCCCTCGATATCGATCAACTACCCATCGTCGAAGGCACACCCCGCCTTGGACCCTGTGTCGGCGCTGTCGGAAAGTTCATCTGCATCGGCCTGAACTACAGCGACCACGCCGCAGAAAGCGGCCTGACGGTTCCGGCCGAGCCTGTGATCTTCAACAAGTGGACCAGCGCCATCTGCGGTCCCCATGACGACATCGAAATGCCGAGGGACGCCACCAAGCTCGACTGGGAGGTCGAACTCGGGGTCGTCATCGGCAAGCCCGGTCGCTATATCGACGAGGCCGACGCCCTGGATCACGTCGCGGGCTATTGCGTCATCAATGACGTCAGCGAACGCGCCTTCCAGATGGACCGGGGCGGCACCTGGGACAAGGGCAAGGGGTGCGACACCTTTGGCCCCATCGGGCCTTGGCTGGTCACCACGGACGAGGCACCCGCCCCCACCGACATGCGCCTGTGGCTCGAGGTCGACGGACGCCGCTATCAGGACGGCACCACCGCCAACATGGTCTTTTCGGTCCAGACCCTTGTCGCCTATGTCAGTCGGTTCATGAGCCTGCAGTCTGGCGACGTCATCTCCACCGGCACCCCGGCCGGCGTCGGTCTCGGTCAGAAACCTCCGGTCTATCTAGAGGTAGGGCAGTCAATCCGCCTCGGCATCGACGGCCTTGGCGAACAGCGCCAGCGCGTCGTCGCGACCGTCTAGAAAGTCTACCAATGCCCCGCATCACCGGCCTGCGCACCGCCGACATTCGCTTCCCGACCAGCGCGTCCCTGGACGGCTCGGACGCCATGAATCCCGAGCCGGACTATTCTGCCGCCTATGTCGTCCTGGAGACGGATCGGCCGATGCTGGAGGGCCATGGCCTGACCTTCACCATCGGTCGCGGGAACGAGATCTGCATCGTCGCCATCGAGGCCTTGCGCGAACGCGTCGTCGGGCTCGAACTCGACTGGATCAGGGACGATCCGGGACGGTTCTGGCGCTATGTCACGGGCGACAGTCAGCTGCGCTGGATCGGTCCCGACAAGGGTGCCATCCACCTCGCCACCGGGGCCGTGGTCAATGCCGTATGGGACCTGCTGGCCAAGGCGGCTGGCAAGCCCGTCTGGCGCTTTGTTGCCGACATGACGCCCGAGGAACTCGTCCGCGCCATCGACTTCCGCTACCTGACCGACTGCATCACTCCCGAGGAAGCGCTGGCTCTGGTCCAGGCTAAGGCGGCCGGCAAGGCCGAGCGAATTCGTATCCTCGAGGCCGAGGGCTACCCGTGCTACACCACCAGCGCCGGCTGGCTGGGCTACAGCGACGACAAGCTTCGCCGGCTTGCCCGCGAAGCCGTTGATGCCGGCTTTCGCCATATCAAGCTCAAGGTCGGCCAGAACCGCGAAGACGATATCCGCCGCCTGAAGATCGCGCGCGAAACGGTCGGCGACGACGTCACCCTGATGATCGACGCCAATCAGGTCTGGGAGGTCGGCGAGGCCATCGACTGGGTCAATGACCTGGCTTTCGCCAAGCCCTGGTTCATCGAGGAACCGACCAGTCCCGACGACGTCTTGGGCCACGCGGCGATCCGGCGCGGGATTGGATCGATCAAGGTCGCGACGGGCGAGATGTGCCAGAACCGCATCCTGTTCAAACAATTCATGATGGCCGGGGCCATCGACGTTGTGCAGATCGACGCCTGTCGCCTGGGCGGGCTCAACGAGGTTCTGGCGGTTATGCTGATGGCCGCCAAATACGATCTGCCCGTCTGTCCCCACGCGGGCGGGGTCGGACTGTGCGAGTACGTCCAGCACCTTTCGATGATCGACTATGTGGCGATCTCGGGCACGCGAGAGGGCCGGGTGATCGAGTACGTCGACCACCTGCATGAGCATTTTCTGGAGCCCTGCGAGATTCGCGGGGCCGCCTACATGCCGCCGAGGCAACCCGGCTTTTCGATCGAGATGAAGCCGGAATCACTGCGTCGCTATGCGTTCCGGGGAACCTCTGTCCCGAACAGCGCGGTGGCCTAGCTGGGACGACCGTCCCGGCGCGTCATGTCGGCCAGATTCCAGTCGCGCTCTACAAACGGCCTTTGCGTTGGTGCCGGCCGGGGATATCCGCCGACCTCACGCTCATCATCGATGATCCGACCTGTGCCGGCTCTGACGTTTTCCAGGATCCGCCGGTCCACGGCGTCGCGCGACCAGGGCCTCGCGCCGGCCTCCGCCGTCACCCAGGCCTGAACCTGGTCGGAAGGACGGGCGCGGAAGCCGGCTGGCCAGCCCGGCGCACGACGCATCGTCCGGATCACCGGCGTACCGTCCGAGATGACGCCCAATCGATCGAACGGTCGGCCATCGGCATGGATCGCCGGATTGTCCGAGGCGTAAAGATCCAGGTCCCCCTGCCCTTCAACGATCAGGAATGGGAGGTCAGCGCGGGTCGAGTTGCCGCCCCGGGTCACATTGCCTACGATCGCGAGCTGACCGACCTCCCACGGATGCCCGACCCATTCGGAGGCGTTGAGCGCATAGTGCATGCAGCGATTGCCGGGATCATAGATCAGGTTGTTTGCAGAGACCGCGTGGGCCCCGCCCTTGAACAGCTGATTGCGTTCGTAGTTGTGTGCGTAGAGGTTGCCCGCGATCAGGATTTCGGTCGCGTTGTCGTGGATCAGAGATCCCTTTGAATGTTCCCCCTTCGAATGGCTGGAATTCGATAGCCCCTCGGCGACGATGTTGCGGGTGAAGCTGATCTTGCGGGAAGTGTTCTGACGCCAGTCCTCAACGGTTTGACCACCCTCGAAGCGCGGCCCCGAAGCGGAAAGGTTCTCGTCCGTCGACCAGCTGAACGAGCATTGATCGATTATGACGTTCCAAGCACTGCGGGTCGACAGTCCATCCACCTCCCAACCGCTGCGCGGAGCCGCTCCGTTCGCGCCCGGCCGGACCCGGATATGGCGAAGAATGACGTCGTGACCCGTCATGAACAGCCCGCCGCGAATGATCGTGATGCCGGGTTCAGGCGCTGTTTGACCGGCGACTGTGATGAAGGGGTGCTGGATTCTGAGGTCGCGTCCGCCGAGATCGATGACACCTCCCACCTCGAATACGACTATGCGGGCACCTTCAACCTCCAATGCCGCACGCAACGAGCCCGGCCCATCCGCCGCCAGGCTAGTGACCCGCAGCACGGCACCGCCTCGGCCGCCAGGAGTCGAAGCTGCCCAGCCCATGGCACCGGGAAAAGCGCGACGTCGCGAGGAGGCCAGGGCAAGCGATGGTGTGATGACGGTGGCGGAGCAGGCGGCCGCAACAAGCGTGCGTCTGTCGATCATGTCGGTCGCCTTGGTTCGGTGGCGCGCAAGATGCCTCGCACGGTATGGCGGACAAAAAATGAGGGGACGCTGAAACAGCGCCCCCTCTCAAGGTACCTCCTTGGGAGGAGGGTGGGGAAACATCGGCGTTAGAAGGTCATCCGCGCGCCAAGGAAGATTTGACGGCCGTTCTTGCCGTATGCGGTGACGACGGGGCTGTCCTGATAGGCGTAACGGTCGTTGGCCTGGTCGGTAAGGTTCAAGGCTTCGAACATAACGCTGACATTGTCGGTCACCTTGTAGGTGGAGGAGAAATCGACGTTCATCGTCTTCTGGCTGCCGCCGAAATCGTTGACGAGCGGGCTATCGCAGACGCCTGGATTGCAAGTGCCGGTGGCGAGGGGATAGGTCGTCTGATAGCCGGCACGATAGGCGGTCGAGACCCGGGCCGAGAATTTCGGTACTTCATAGTAGAGAGTGAAGTTGAACGCGTCGGGCGAAGCCCCCAGGAACGGTGCCCCACCGACGACGAGGGGCTGGGGATTAAGGATGTACTGCAGCTCGCTCTCAATGTGGGTGTAGTTCGCCTGGATGCCCAGGTTCTCGAAATACCAAGGCAGGAACGACAAGGACTGCTGGAAACTGATCTCGATCCCTCGCAGATAGCCTCCGGGGGCATCGCGAAACTGACGGACCGAGAACACCCGGTTGTTGTCGATATAGGCGCGCTGGTTCGCAAGGTTGGCGTTCGGCGTAGCACCAGGTGCGTCCAGGAACGCCTCCCTGAGCTGGGTGATCTGATCGGCGGTCAGGATGGCGGTGAGGGTGTCCTCGCCCACGATCGTCTGGGGGAAACTGCCGATCTCCTTGTTGAACAGCGCCACTGAAAACAGCGTGTCGCGGCTCGGGTACCATTCGAAGCTGAGATCGAAATTATCCGCCCGGAACGGCTGAAGCTTTGGATTGCCGAGCGTGATGCTTCCGCCCGTTGTCGCGCCGGCGGTGTTGGGTACGGAGAAGCCGGTGACGCTGGGCGCCAGGTTCCCCAGCAAAGGCCTTGCCATCACTTTCGCATAGCCAAAGCGAAGGTACATGTCGTCCGCGAACTCGTAGACGACGTTGAACGACGGCAGGGTGTCATCGTACTCGTTCGTCGCAGACACACGCCGGGCCGTCGTGGTCAAACCCGACGATTCCAGTTCCGTCAGGGCATAGCGGACCCCGACATTGCCCCGCAGTTCACGATCGAACAGCAGTGTGTTGAAGTCCGCCTGCAGATAGAAGCTGGTGTCGGTTTCATCGACGCCGAATGTGCTGGAGGGGCTCCGCAGGCTCGACAGACGCCAGTCGCCCCACTTGTTGATGCAGTTGCAGGTGAAGCCGAACCGGGCATCGAACGCCTCCAGGCTGGGGGCGAAGAACGACGTCGGCATGCCTGCCGGCACGTCCAGGCCCTGTCCCCAGCTGATCAGCTGCCCCATCTGCGCCACCGTTGTCGGGGAACCGCCTTCGCGTAGCGTGGGGTTGAGAGTATCGGCGGTCTGGCGATCAAACTGCGTCGTGCTGAACCCGAAATTGCGTCGGCTTCCTCCGAACTTCAGCGTAATCTGCTCGTTGGCGTCGAAGGCGAAATCCAGTCGGCCGCCGTTGTAGGTGTTCTCGACGAACCGGCGGTAGTGGCGAAGAACCGAGAACCCTTTGACAGTATCCCACTTCGTGGGGTCAGCCACGTCGAACCCGAAGTTCAGGAGCGGAAAGTCACCGTCACCCCGGGCGTCGTAGATGAAATAGTCATTGCCGGGCGTTCCGTTGCCGGAGTCCATGCGATTGAACTCGGCGACCAGACCCTGACTTTCGTTCGTCGATTTGGACGCGCCGTAGATGAAGTTCATCCGAAACCGATCGGTGAACTGATGGTCCACATTGATGGACGCCTGCTGAAACTCTGTCGTGAAGCTACCCGAGTCGGCTCGTGACGCCAGATCCACATTACCGAGCTTGAGGTATGTGGCCTGCGTTCCGTCCTCACTCACCGCCGCATCGATGAGGCGCGTCGCCGGCCGTCCGATCAGAGCGCCGCGTCCCGCCAGACCGTAGGCGTCTAGCACATAACCCGGTGACAGGGGGTTGTTGTAGTATTCGTAGGGATCAAGGTTGTTCGGGTTGAAGCTGAACTGGTAGCCGTTCACCAGGGTTCCGCCGCCGAGCGTCTGACCACAATCGATAGGGTCGCGAATCTGCGTGCCATCACTGGAGAATGCCGTCGTTTGGGCTGTGCAGCTCGCGTAGAGACCGCGGCGCTGAGTTGCAGTCCCCTGGTTGGTTGCCGTCGTCCCCGGGCTCGGCGCGCCGGGGCGTGCGGTATTGAAGCTGTAGTTGGTGGCGTTGGGGATGACGCCATTGGTGTTGTTGCGGTTCAGCCCGATGGGCGACAACTGATAGTTGATGGATGAACTGTCGAACTTCGAGTACAGGCCATCGACGCTGACGGTTGTCCGCTCGGTCGGCCGCCATTGCGCCCCGAGCGTGACGCCTACGCGCTCCTGTTCGATATCGCGATGGCTCAAGGTCGGGAGGGCGGGGATGCGCACCAGCGATCCGCGACCATTGCCGTTGATGAGAGCGTAGGCCGCCGGATTTGATCCCGTCAGCAGCGCCAGGGCATTCGGATTGGTGACGTTCGGAATGGTCGTCCCGGCCGGTCGCGCGAAACCCTGAAACTCTGTACCGGCCGGCGTGCTGGTGCCCTGGAAAGTGGCGCCACGGTAGGCGTAGTCAGACTGGCCGGGCGAACGCTCGAAGCTGTCGCTCAGCGTATTGCGCTTGTTGTAGGCCACGGAACCCAGAAGCCCGAACTCGCCGATCCGATTGAACGTCCAGCGGTTTGACACCAGCGCCGCGATACGCGGGTTATGCGTCTCGCCGTACTCATAATATGAATCTTGAACGGAAAGGCCGAAGCGCGGCCCTCGGAAGTTGAATGGCCGGCCCGAGATCAGATCGACAGTCGCCCCGAGCGCTCCTTCGTCGGTCTCTGCCTGGGCCGTCTTTTGAACCCGCAAGGAACTGAACAGCTCTGATGCAAAGGTGGAAAAGTCGAAACCGCGCCCTCGGTTGGGACTGGAGCCGGAGTCGTTGGAGCCAGCCGTCGATAGGGTCTCAAGGCCGTTCAAACGGACGCGGGTAAAGTCGCCGCCCAGACCGCGCACCGAGATCGACCGGCCTTCGCCGTTGTCCCGGTCGATCGAGACGCCAGGCAGGCGCTGAAGAGATTCAGTCAGATTAGCGTCCGGAAAGTCGGCGATATCCTCCGCATTGATCTCGTCGATCATGACATTGGATCTGCGCTTGGTGTCCAGCGCCCGTCGCAGGGATTGGCGATAGCCGGTCACGATCACTTCATCGACCTGGCTGGCCCACGGATCCTCGGATTGAGGGGCCGCCGGCGCTTGAGCGAGCGCCGTCCCGGCCAGGGCCGTCAGGATGACACCCGATGCGACGGAGCAGGCGAGCACTGAGGTGCGAGTGTACTTCATGACGATCCCTCCGCAGGGGCTCGTTGGCCCCTTGAAAAACACTGCTCTTGATCGGCAGTGTCATCATATATGCGCATATCATCGCACCTGTGCAAGGATATTCTGGTGTGCTTTAACGCTGCTGCAATTGATCGATGTCGCATCTGGCGTTCACAACCTGTGCCCGGAATCGACGACGAGCTAAGACAGCCGCTTGGCCAGTGGTGGACGGCTGTGACAAGAAAGGACGTCTGGAGAGGACATGCCCAACTCAATGCCTATCGGTGCGTCGCGCCGCAGTTTGCTCCTTGGGAGCGCAGCGGTGATCGGTGCTGCTGCCTTGCCGTTCGGAACACTGGCAAGACAGGCGGTCACGACCCCGGTCGTTCCATTGCCGCGGACCGGCCAGGACGCTGAACTCAAGCTCTGGTACCGCAGTCCGGCCGAGCTCTGGACCGAGGCCCTGCCGATCGGGAACGGACGGTTGGGTGCCATGGTTTTCGGCGGTGTCGCCCGTGACCGTCTTCAGTTGAATGAAGACACCCTCTGGGGCGGTGGGCCCTACGATCCGTCCAATCCTGCAGCGCACGTCGCCCTGCCCGAAGTTCGTCGTCTGATATTTGATGGCAAATACCTCGAGGCTCAGAATCTCGCCCAGGCCCAGATGATGGCTACCCCGATCCGGCAAATGTCGTACCAGACGATCGGCGATCTGATGCTGACGTTCGGCGTCTCCTCGGCCGCAAGCGGTTATCGACGCGAACTGGACCTCGAGACCGCGATTTCGCGCACGGAGTACCGTCAGGACGGCGTAACCTTCCGTCGCGAGACGTTCGCCTCCGCCCCTGACGATGTCATCGTCGTTCGCTTGACAGTCGACAAACCCGGGGCGCTGGACTTCGAAGCGTCTTTTGAAACCGCCCAATCCGGATCGGCGAAAATCGAAGGCGATTGCCTGATCCTGACAGGACGAAACACCGGGCAGCACGAGGTTGCCTCCGCCCTCACCTTCGAGACGCGCGTCCGGATCATCGCGGATGGCGGACGCATCCACGCGGATGAAGAAACCTTGCGGGTCGATGGAGCGGACGGAGCCTTACTGCTCATCGCCATGGCGACCAGCTACAGGGGCCCTAAGGACGTCAGCGGCGATCCCGCAAGTTCAAACCGAGCGACCCTCGCTCGCGTCACGCCAGATTTCGAGGCACTGCGGGAACGCCACCTGGCGGACTATCAGCCCTTGTTCAATCGGGTGCGGTTCGCAGTAGGCACCACTGACGCAGCTTTGGCTTCCACCGATCAGCGCGTGGCCAAATCCCAGAGCATGGACGACCCGGCGCTCGCCGCCCTGTACTTCCAATATGGTCGCTACCTGCTTCTCTCCTGTTCGCGTCCCGGGACACAGGCCGCCAACCTGCAAGGTCTGTGGAACGACAAACTCAGCCCGCCATGGGGTTCGAAATACACGATCAATATCAATACCGAGATGAACTACTGGCCGGCCGAGCCGACCGGGCTGCAGGAGTGTGTCGAGCCTCTGATCGCCATGGTCCGGCAGATGGCCGAGACCGGGGCGGTCACGGCGCGTGTCAACTATGGTGCGAGAGGATGGGTCTGCCACCACAACACCGACCTGTGGCGCGCGACAGCCCCCATCGACGGCGCGCGCTTTGGCATGTGGCCTATGGGCGGAGCCTGGCTCTGCACCCACCTGTGGGATCACTACGACTACTCAAGGGACACGGCCTATCTGGCTGAGGTTTACCCTCTGATGAAAGGTGCCACAGAGTTCTTCCTTGACACCCTGGTCGAAGACCCTTCCGGCGCAGGTCTTGTGACCTGCCCTTCCATGTCCCCTGAGAACAACCACCCGATGGGCGGTGCCCTGTGCCAGGGCCCCGCCATGGACCGACAGATCCTGCGGGATCTCTTCGACCAGACAACCGAAGCCGCTCGAATTCTGGGGCGCGACGCCGCTTTCCGGACGCAACTGATGACAGTCCGCGAGCGGCTGCCTGCCGATCGCATCGGCAAGGCTGGCCAGTTGCAGGAATGGATGGAGGATTGGGACATGGAGGCACCTCAGATGGACCATCGCCACGTCTCGCACCTGTACGGCCTCTTCCCGAGCCACCAGATCTCGTTACGCGAAACCCCAACCCTGGCCGCTGCGGCCCGCAAATCGCTTGAGATTCGTGGTGACTACGCGACGGGCTGGGGCACGGCCTGGCGCATCAACCTTTGGGCCCGATTGGCTCAAGGCGATCATGCGCACAGCGTCCTGTCGCTCCTGCTCGGCCCGGAACGGACCTATCCCAACCTGTTCGACGCCCACCCTCCATTCCAGATCGACGGGAACTTCGGTGGCACCAACGCCATGGTCGAGATGATCTTGCAGTCCCGGCCTGGAGAGATCGAACTCTTGCCCGCCCTGCCCTCTGCATGGCCGGACGGCAAGCTGCACGGTGTGCGTGCCCGCGGTGGGTTCTCGCTGGATGTCGATTGGAGTGCAGGAAAGCTCAGATCGACGATCATTCGAGGTCTTCCGGGCTCATCAACTCGCATCCGCTATGGGGAGCGGGTGCAGACTGTCACCATGCCGCGCTCGGGCGTTACGACGCTCTCAATCTAGAGAAAGAACGACAACTCACACGCGCGGAGAGGAACGCCATGTGATCATCTCCTCGCCCGGCGATTTCCGCGAGGCCGCACGCCGCAAGCTGCCGCCGTTCCTGTTCCACTACATCGACGGCGGGGCCTACGCGGAACAGACGTTGCGCCGCAACGTCGAGGACT
>NZ_JBIIAY010000060.1:0-18408 GCF_044239655.1 Brevundimonas sp. | reverse complement strand
ACCGGCGGCGGCGGCAAGAAGCGTGAAGGCGGCGGCGGCGACCGTGGTCGTCGTCCGCGCCGCGACTAGGACTCGGCATCATCGCTGAAATGACGAAGGCCCCGCTGGAAACAGCGGGGCCTTTTTCATGCGCGGCCTTCGCGGCCACGAAAAAGGGCGGTGACCGAAGCCACCGCCCTCCTGACGTTTCACAACGGTGAAGCGTGGGCTCAGACGAGTTCGTCCTCGTCGTCCTCGCACTCGTCGTCTTCCTCGTCCTCGTCGTCTTCTTCGTCGTCCTCTTCGTCTTCGTCGTCTTCTTCCTCGTCGTCCTCTTCGTCGTCTTCCTCGTCATCCTCTTCGTCGTCGCACTCTTCGTCTTCGTCGTCCTGGGCGAACGCGAGAGCGGATCCGTCGGCGATGTCGGACAGGCCGGCGACCCAGGCGGGTGCGTCGTCGTTGACGATGACCACGTCGGCGTCAGCCGCCGAGGTCCATGCGCCCAACAGCATCACGACTGCCAGTGCGGATGAGGTCTTTAAGAGCTTCATTAGGTAGTCCCCCATTCAAGGTTGCGAGAACGCAACTACGTGAGACTACTCAAGCTTCGCCGTATGTCACGAAATTTGTTTGCACTGTGGCGGAACGAAATTCAGCGACCGTTCATCTTGCCGGTATGTCGGATGGCGTACACTCCGCAGGGCGCGTCTCACCCGGTTCGTACATGGCGCAGGAGCGGTCGATCTCGCCCTGGATCATGGCGCAGGGGTTGGCGGCGTTGCACGGCGGCCGCGTCGCAGGGCTGACCGCGATGCAGCGCTCGACGAGGCGGGCCGACGCCGTCTGGCCCAGGTCGACAACGCAGGCCGTCTCCGAACCGGTGCCGGCCTCCGCGACCGGCTCCTCCTGAGGCGGGGCATCCAGCGGCATGACGACCTCCGCCTCGGACGTCGCTATGGGCACCTCCGTCCCCGTTGGGGCGGCGGGCGCTGAGGCGTCCTCGCACCCCGCCAGGGTCAGGACCGCCAGCAGGCAAACCAGTGAGGTGAAAGCACCGCGCATGGACGTCTCCGATCCAGGTCAGACCGGGACGATGCGCCGATCCGCAGCGGTGCGAAAGAGGCCGGCCCCGTCGTCAGCCCTTCAGCGCCGCCTCCAGCGCCGCACGTTGCAGCACGAACAGGTCGTCACAGCCGCCCTGGGCCAGTTCGAACAGCCGGTCGAACTCGACGCGGGAGAAGCCGCGCTTCTCGCCGGTCGCCTGGATCTCGACGATGGTGCCCGATCCGGTCAGCACGAAGTTGCTGTCGGCCTCGGCATTGGAATCCTCTTCGTAGTCGAGGTCGAGCACCGGCTGGTCGCTGCACACGCCGCACGATACCGCCGCGACCTGGTCCAGGATCGGGTCGGCCTTCAGCACGCCCTCGGCCTTCAGGTAGCCCAGAGCCGCCGCCATCGCGACCCAGGCCCCGGTGATCGAGGCCGTGCGGGTGCCGCCGTCGGCCTGGATCACGTCACAGTCGATCAGCACCTGACGCTCGCCCAGGGCCTTCAGATCGACCACGGCCCGCAGGGACCGCCCGATCAGGCGCTGGATCTCCTGGGTCCGCCCCGACTGTTTGCCCGCCGCAGCCTCGCGACGGCCGCGCGTGTGGGTGGCGCGAGGCAGCATGCCGTATTCGGCGGTGACCCAGCCCTGACCCGAGTTGCGCATCCAGCCGGGCACCTTGTCCTCGATCGAGGCGGTGCAGAGGACCTTGGTATGGCCGAACGAGACCAGGCACGACCCCTCGGCATAGCGGTTCACCCCGGTCTCCAGCGTGACGGTGCGGAGCTGTTCGGGGGTGCGGCCGGAGTGGCGGGGGGTGGCGGTCATGATCGTGGCCTTCAAGGAACGGCTTGGAGAGTGGGGCCGCGCTGCTTATCGTGAAACCGTGAGCCTGTATGCCCCCAACCCGCTTCCGTTCGGAACAGGAACCGCCTCGTCCGGCGGCGGCCTGACCGCGCTGGACGCCCGGGCGCGCGACATCTTCCGCCGCATCGTCGAGACCTATCTGGAAACCGGAGAGCCTGTCGGGTCGCGGACCATCTCGCGCGGCGGGGTCCAGCTGTCGCCCGCCTCGATCCGCAACACCATGCAGGACCTGACCCTGGCCGGGCTGCTGGCCGCGCCCCACACCTCGGCGGGACGGATCCCGACCCATGCGGGCCTGCGCCTGTTCGTCGACGGCTTCCTCGAGATCGGCGACATCGGGGCCGACGAACGCCGCGAGATCGATGCACGGCTGGCGGGCAAGGGCCGGGGTTTCGACGAGGCATTGGATGCAGCATCTTCCCTGCTGTCCGGCCTGGCAGGCGGTGCCGGCATCGTGGCCAGCCCGGTGCGCGACGCAGGCGTCAAACACGTCGAGTTCGTCGCCCTGGGCCACGATCAGGCCCTGGCGGTGCTGGTCGGGGACGACGGCACGGTCGAGAACCGGCTGATGCCCCTGTCGGCCGGAGTCACCCCCTCCACGCTTCAGGAGGCGTCCAACTTCCTCAACGCCCGGCTCAAGGGCCGTCCGCTCGCCGAGGCTCGCACCGAGATGCGGGCCGAACTGGACGCCGCCCGGCAACAGCTCGACGCTGCCGCCGCCCGGCTGGTCGAGGACGGTCTGGCCGCCTGGTCCGGCGGCCCCGACCGCGAGCGCAGCCTCATCGTCCGTGGCCGCGCCAACCTGTTGCAGAACAACGAGACCGCCGCCGATCTGGAGATGGTGCGCGTCCTGTTCGACGACCTGGAGCAGAAGGAACAGCTGATCGGCCTGCTCGACGGGGTCAATGCGGCGCAAGGGGTGCGCATCTTTATCGGGGCGGAAACACGGTTGTTTTCGCTTTCGGGTTCCGCTGTCATCGCGGCGCCCTATATGAACGGCCGACAGCGGGTCCTGGGCGCCATCGGCGTGATCGGACCCGCGCGGTTGAACTACGCCCGCATCATTCCGTTGGTGGATTACACCGCCCGGGTGCTGGGGCGAATGCTGGACGGACAGGACACTTGAGCGACAATCATCCCACACAGGCCGAACTCGACGCGATCGAGGCCGAAGCCGACGCCATTCTGAACGCCGATGCGG
Source organism: Brevundimonas sp. (assembly GCF_044239655.1). Taxonomy (GTDB): domain Bacteria; phylum Pseudomonadota; class Alphaproteobacteria; order Caulobacterales; family Caulobacteraceae; genus Brevundimonas. The sequence continues at coordinate 15,313 of NZ_JBIIAY010000060.1, read as the reverse complement.
CCAACGCCGGCGTCGAACCCACCGTGCTGGACCAGGTCGCCGCCGAACGCGACGAATGGAAGGACCGCGCCCTGCGCGTCGCCGCCGAGATGGAAAACCTCAAGCGCCGTTCGGAGACGCAACAGAACGACGCCCGCGCCTTCGCGATCCAGCGCTTCGCCAAGGACCTGTTGCCCGTCGCCGACAGCCTGCAACGCGCGCTCCAGGCTGCGCCCAAGGACTCCGAAGGCCCCGCCGCCGCCCTGGTGACCGGTCTGGAGCTGGTCGAAAAGGCGCTCCAAGGCGCGTTCGCCAACAACAACCTGAAACAGGTCGCGCCGGGCCCCGGCGATGTCTTCGACCCCCACCTGCACCAGGCCATGATGGAACAGCCGTCCGAGACGGTCGCCGGCGGTGCTGTGCTCCAGACCATGCAGGCCGGCTACGAACTGTTCGGCCGTACCATCCGCCCCGCCATGGTCGTCGTCGCCGCCAAGGGCTCGGGCACCAAAGCCGCCGCCTCGACCGCCTATGCACCCGCCGATGCCGCTAACGGCGCGGCCTACGACTCCAAGGCGTAGTTTCGTCGCCAAGCTTCCTTCTCCCCTTGCGGGAGAAGGTGGCAGCCGAAGGCTGACGGATGAGGGGTCGCACGGCTTCTACAGTGAGCGGCCGCCACACCGACTTTCAAGATCGGCGTAACCCCTCATCCGTCACGCTCCGCGCGCCACCTTCTCCCACAAGGGGAGAAGGGCAACGGACGCGGCGGGAGAAGGATCAGGACTCGGTCAGGCCCCCGCCTTCGACCCGCACGAACCGCGCCCGGCCCTTCAGCTCCTCGAACAGCACCGCCTCCGTGCCCGTCATGAAGGCCTGCAACCCCAGGGCCTCGATCTCGTCGAACAGGGCAGCACGGCGGCGGGTGTCGAGGTGGGCGGGTGCCTCATCCAATAACAATACCGGCGCCGCCCCGCCCGCCGCTTTCAGCCGGGTCACCTGGGCCAGGATCAGGTTCAGCACCAGGGCCTTCTGTTCGCCCGACGACCCCTCGGCGGCCGGGCGGCGCTTCTCGCGGTGCAGGGCGGTCAGGTCCGAGCGATGCGGCCCGAACAGGGACCGGCCGGCCGCCGCGTCCCGGCCCCGCGACCGCGCCATGCCGTCCCGGATGGCGGCGGCGATGGCCTCCTCGCCCGCCCCGTCCAACGCCGCCTGTTCCGCTTCGCCCGCCAGACCCAGATCGGCCTGAGGGAACGGCCGGTCGCCCCGATCGTCGATCCCGGCCTGAAGCGCGCCCAGCGCCCCCGCCCGCGCCACCGCCGCCCGCGCGCCCGTCTCGCCCAGCCGCGCCTCCAGCGCATCCAGCCACAGGGGGTCCGCCGCGCGCCCATGCTCGACCCCGTCAGTCAGCAGCCGCAACCGCTCGCGCAGCGCCTTTTCGTATCCCGACACCACCCCCGCATGATCGGGGTCGGCGGCGAACACCAGCCGGTCGAAGAATTTCAGCCGATCCGCCCGCGCGTCCGAGAACAGCCGATCCTGCTCCGGCGTCGCCCACACCGGCCGCAGATAATCCAGGAACCGCCCCGGCTGCGCCGTCTCCCCGTCGATCCGCACGATCCTCCGACTGGCCCCGGCCGCCTGGGTTCCGGTCCCGAGCTTGATCTCTTCGCCATCCCCCCCATCCAGGGTCAGCGCCACCGCCCAGGCCCGCCCGACCGCCTCGCCCGGCTCCCTGCGCCCCATCTCCTGCGCCGTCGCCGACCGCAGCCCTCGGCCCGGCGTGAACAGGCTCAGCGCCTCCAGCAGATTGGTCTTCCCCGCCCCGTTCGGCCCATGCAGCACGACGGGCCCGCTGCCCACGGGCAGGGTCGCGGAGGCATAGGACCGGAAATCGGTGAGGGTGAGGGACTGGATACTCAAAAGTTTCCGCTCATCCCGGCTTACGCCGGCGCTTCTTCGTCGCCATAGCGACTGAGCCAATCCGTCAGAACCTGCATAACCTCATAGGGCGTCTGTTCAGGAAAGACCGCGATCACGCCGTCCAGTCCCGGGATCATCGTTCGCGTGAAGACCCCATCCCGGACAGGGTCGGCCCCTTTCCGAAGGACATACCCCACCATGCTTGATCCTCGCTGTCTGAAAAGCTCGAACTTTCGAACATCTTTCCAGGGCACCAGATGGGGTTTGCGCAATCCAAAGACGGTGAAACCTTCCTCGGTCAAAACGAGCCGGGCTGGCTTGCACACTCGAATGAACGAGAGGAGGCCTGAGTAAGCGGCAAAAAGGATGCACGACCAATAGGCGATCTGCGACACGATTGGCGGAAAGCGCAAGCTCAGGAAATCGTACTTCAGCGCAAGACCGAATATGGTGATGACACCCAAGCTGAGCATAGCTCTAAGGCCCGACTTCCAGACAGCGCCCGTAAAGACCAACCGCTCTTCGGTCTCCGCCACCTACACCCTCAGCGGCATCAGCACGTACTGAACCCCCGGATCGCCGGGATCCAGCACCAGCGTCGGGCTGGCCGGGTCGGCGAACATGAAGGTGGCGTTGTCGCCGGTGATCTGGCCGGCGACGTCGAGCAGATACCGCGCGTTGAAACCGATCTCGAAGGGGTCGTCGGAATAGCCGATCTCGACCTCCTCGACGCCCTGGCCGGCCTCCATGTTGCGCACCGTCAGGGTGACGCGGTCCAGCTCGAACGCCAGTTTCACCGACCGGCTCTTCTCGGCCGAGATGGTGGCGACGCGGTCGACGGCCGAGGCGAAGATGGCCTTGTCGATGTCGGCCTGTTTGTCGTTCCCCTTGGGGATCACCCGCATATAGTCGGGGAAGGCGCCGTCGATCACCTTGGAGGTCAAGGACGCGGCCCCGAACTGGAAGCGGATCTTCTGGGGGCTGACCTGGACCTCGACGGGACCGGCACCGTCGTCGAGCAGGCGCCGCACCTGGTCGATGGTCTTGCGCGGCACGATGACCCCGGGACCGCCTGCGGCCCCTTCCGGCGCCGGCGTCTCGGCCAGGGCCAGGCGGTGGCCGTCGGTCGCCACGGCGCGAAGCAGGGGGATGCCCTGTTCCGCCACCGTGTGCAGATACAGGCCGTTCAGATAATACCGCGTCTCCTCGGTCGAGACCGCGAACCGGGTCTTGTCGATCAGCCGCGCCAGATCGTCCTTCATCAGGGTAAACCGCACGCCCGAGGTGTCCGTCGACATGACCGGGAAATCCCCGGCCGGCAGGACCGGCAGATTGAACCGCGACCGCCCCGCCGCCACCGTCAGGCGCGGATCGTCGCCGTTGTAGGTCAGCGAGACCTCGGCCCCGTCCGGAAGCTTGCGCACGATCTCGTACAAGGTGTGGGCCGGCGCCGTGATCGATCCCTCGACCTGGACCGTGGCATCGGCCTGATCGACGATCTCCATGTCCAGGTCGGTCGCGGCGAACGACAGGCTGTCGCGCCCGGCGCTCAGCAGGACGTTGGACAGGATCGGAATGGTGTTCCTGCGCTCGACCACGCTCTGGACGTGCCCGAGGGCCTTCAGGAGCGCGGAACGTTCGATGGTCAGCTGCATGGTGTCTCAAGGCCCGGCGCGGCGGAATCGACGTCGCGCAATAGAATGGCTGTGGACACTAGCCTATTGGCGCAAAGGGGCAACCGGCACGGGCGCGATGCTCCACAACTGCCGCAGCCTTCAATCTTCCTCGGCCCAGGCCTTGAGCAAGGTGTGGGCGATGGCGAAGGGCGGCGGGGCCTTGATCGCGTGATGGCCTGCCAGAACCGCCCGCGCCTCACCCCGCGTCAGCCAGGCGACGGCCTCCAGCTCGGTCTGGTCCGGCGTGGCCTGGTCGTCGGTCACCTCGGCGAACAGGCCGATCATCAGCTGGGACGGAAACGGCCAGGGCTGGCTGGAGTGGTAGCGGACGCTGGTCACGGTCAGGCCGCTCTCCTCCTTGATCTCGCGCGCGCACGCCTCCTCGATCGTCTCCCCGGGCTCCAGGAACCCGGCCAGGGCCGACATCCGCCCCGCGGGCCAGGCCGCTTGGCGCCCCAGCAGACAGATGGGCTCGGCCCCGCCCGAATAGATCGGCACCATGATCGTCACCGGATCGACCCTCGGGAAATGCTCGGTCTTGCAGGCGGGGCAGATCCGCTTCCAGCCGCCGTTGGCGTTCTCGCTCTGCTGACCGCAGGCGGCGCAGAACCCGTGCCGCCTGCGCCAGTCGAACAGGGACTTGGCCGTCCCGGCCATGGCGGCTTCGCCCCCCGACAGCACCGCCGCCGCCTCGCGCATCCCCGAGAATGCCCCGAGCCCCCGCACCGGCCCGTCGGCGGGGTCACCGGGTCCCTGGATTTCGACCGCAAAGACCGGTGCATCCTTCCACAGCCCAAGGAACAGCTCGTCGGTCGGCGCGACATCGCGCGCCTGTTCCATGCCCAGCCAGACCAGGCGCGGCCCCTCGGCATGATCCTCCAGCAGCGGCTGCCCCTCCCACAGCACCAGCGCCAACGCATCCGCGCTCGCCGCCTGTTCCTCCAGCCACGTCGGATCGGCGCGCAGGTCCCCGCCCCGGTCGAGCGGGTTGCCGGCGAAGGTGTTGAGCGGGACGAGGGTCATGAGCCGTTCTTAGCGGGTGCGGCGCACAACGGGGAGAGGCCTTGATCTCGCCGCCGGGATTCGCGATATGGACCTCGGAGATCGCGGGCGAAGGCTTCGCCAACCTGGTCAGGGCCGGAAGGCAGCAGCCACAACGAATTCCCCTTCGGGTCGCGGTCTCTACTTTTCCATCTTTTTTAGGGCGCTAACGCTCGCGACGCGGTCGCTCGCTGCTTGAGCGCGTCCAGCGTCGCGTCACCAAGAAATCAGCCCCGCCGCTGGGTAGCGACGGGGCCGAGACTTTTACATCGGGCGCGTCACCCGGCCGCCCAGGTTGTCGATGACCTCGCGGGCGTCGAAGGCGTTGGGGTCGTTGGCGGGCTTGGGGCCTCGACCCATGACGATTTCGGACGTGGCCTCGTACCGATCGATCTGGCGGACGTCGAAGTCGTCGCGCCCCCAGAACGGGTCGTTCCACGAACTCCACGACCCGCGACCGTACCAGCGCCACGACGGGCCCCAGAACGGGCTGTAGCGGCCATAATACGGGCTGTAGCCGAACCCGGGTCGGGGCGAACCGAAGCTGGAATAGCGGGTGTCGCGGTCGGTGGCGCGGTTGACGGTGGCGAACCAGTCGAAGCCGTTCTGGGTCGTCAGTTCGGCCGAACGCAGCAACAGCCCCATCTCTACGTCCTCGCGCGAGGTCACGGAGTTGCCGGCGAAGGTGACGCGGAAGCGATCGTTCTCCAGCCGCTGCTCGGCATAGCCGCCGCGCACGCCGCCGGTGCCGGCCGGCTGGTACGGGGTCGCCGTGGCGCAGGCCGACAGGGCCAGGGCCGCGGTGGCCGCCAGCAGAATGGGTCTAAGGGACAGGGTTCTCACGGGAAAATCTCCTTTGGCCGGGTCACGGGCCTTTTCGTCGTAACGGGCCGTGCGGACGGTCGTTCCGTATGGCCAAGAACGCCTATAATCGCGACACAATCAAGACCGAGGCCGCAAGCAGCAGCAGTCCGACGAAGACGCCGAACCCGCGCCGGAACCGGGGCTCGCTCATCCGCCGCGCCAGGGCCGCGCCACCCAGGCCATAGGCGCTCATCGCCAGCACATCCATGCCGATGGTGGCGGCGGCGAACAGGGCCAGTTGCGGGGCCACCGGTCGCTGAACATCCAGAAAGGGCGGCAGGACGGCGGTGAAGAACAATATGGCCTTGGGGTTGGCGATCTGGACCATGAAGCCGTTCATGAAGGCCCCGCGATCTCGACGCACGGTGACCGCATGGGTGGCATGGGCCGGCCTCAGCGCCGCGCGGATCGCCTGCACGCCCAGCCAGGCGACATAGAGGGCCCCGCCGACCGCCACCACCTTGAACGCCAGCGGAAAGGCCGCGACCAGGACCCCCAGCCCCAGGGCCGCCGCTCCGAACCAGACCAGGGTCGCCGCATTCATGCCCAGCACCCCGACGAGGGCCGCGCGACGGCCGCGCTCGGCTCCGGTGGCGACCGCAAACAGGTTCGCCGGCCCCGGCGTCACGGCCATGACGGCCATCACGCCCAGGAAGGCGACATAGAGGTGGGGATCGACCGGCAGCATGGCCGCCGCTTTCGACGGCGGCCGGGGTCAGGTCAAGCGATCAGCGCGTCTCGGGCGTGGTCTCGGCTTCGGCCGCCGCCGCATCCGCGTCCTCGACGGCGTCGGCGGCCTGATCCAGTGCGTACTGGGCGATCAGCCCATAGGTGCGCAGCTGTTCGGGATCGGGGTTGGTCCAGGCGCTGTTGCGCACGATACCCATGCCTCCGGCCATGCCCCGTTCGACCTCTGCCTGGACTTCCGGGTCGCTGAGCGCGTCCCGGACCAGGGCGTCGACGTCGATGTCGGCGAGCGCCGCCTGGGCGATGGCACCCGCGTGCTGGCTGACCGTCGCGGTGAAGGCGGCGATCTCGGGCTGGTATTCGGACCACAGGGCGGCGATGCGCGCCTCGCGCTGGCCCTCGGTCAGGCTTTCGTCCTCGGCGATGACCTCGGCGCGGTCGCCGAAGGTCTCCATCCGCGCCTCGAAAGCCTCGGCCGCCGCCTCGATGGCGGCTTCGGCGGGGCTGTCGGCCTGAACGTCAGGGCCTTCAGCCGCGAGCGCGGCCGACAGCGGCAGGACGGCGAGGGCGGCGGCGAGGCTGAGGATGCGGATCATGGCGCGGCTCCTGGGGGGATCTGATGCCCCCAAGGTCTGCCGAACGCCGCTCGACCTCAAGTTACTTCGCGTTAAGGCGAGCGGCGCGGCGGGTGTGGATCAGAACTGTCGCTCGACTGCGGGCACCGGGTTCCCGGGCGTGCCGGGGAAGGGCCGGACGCCGGGACCGCGACGGACGGCCAGACGCTCACGGTCGACCTGGCGACGGATGTCGTCGGGAAATTCGCGGACCTTCTCGGCATCGCGATAGCGACCACCGACATTGCCCTCGACGGCCAGGCGGGCGTCGATCAGGTCGGCCAGGGCGTCGGCCTCGGGCTGATACTTGGCGGCGATGGCGCGGGTTTCGTTGACGCTGCGGGCATGGCTCATTTCCAGACCCATGCGCGCCATCTCGCGCTCGAACCGGGACGTGGCGTCGCGGAAGGTCAGCACTGCGGGCTGAACCCGGCTTGCGCCTGGCTGTGACGGGGCGGCATTTACGGACAGGGCCGGGGCGGCGAGCGCCAGGGCAAGGGTGGCGGCGATGAACAGGCGCATGCGATCCTCCGGGTTGAACTACCGGAGGATGCGCCGCGAACACCAGTTCGCCAAGAGAGATTGTCTCACTTGCGCGTGAAGCTGAGCAGCGGCCGGGAACGCGGAAAGCCATCCCGGCCCAAGCGCAAACTGGCTGCCGTCAGTTGGCGGGAGCCGGGGTCGGCGTCGCGGCCGGTGCAGCCATCACCCCCTCGCGGACTTCGGTCGGAACATTGCGGATACGCGCCATGCCGGCGGCGATCTGGGTCTGGTCTTCCGGCGGGATGGGCTGGGTGGCCATGAAGGCCTCGATGAGGGTCGCAAAGGCGTCGGCCTTGGGCTGATATTTGGCGACGATGGCGTCGGCGTCGACGTTCGCCTTGGCCGTGTCGGTGCCGGCAGCGGTCTTGGCGGCGCTCAGTTCGGCGCTCATGGCCTGCATGTCGGTGCCGAAGGCCTCACCGGCCGCCTCGAGGTCGGCCTCGGTCGGAGCCGCGACAGCAGGAGCGGCGGGCGCGGTCGGGGCAGGGGTCGTCTGGGCGAAAGCGGGACCCGCCAGGGCCAGGACGGCGACGGCGGCGAGAATGCGGGCGGACATGGACGAAACTCCGGGAGGGAACGGACGGAAAGATGAGGGAGCCCGGCTCCCAACGGCGACAGGGTGGCGGATATTTCCGGCGGCGGCGAGACCCTTTCCGGCGAACAGAGGTCTGGTAGTGTTCCCACATGATCCGGTCGCTCGTCTCCGTCGCCGCGCTCGCCCTGGCCTGCTGCCCGGCAGCCACCCAGGCCCAGGCCCCGGGGCGACCCTATGCGGTCCAGGGTTCGTGCGGCGGCGTGACGGCCACCACCGTGCGGATGGCCGAGAACTATTGCCTGGGCCGGGTCTGGCAGAGGACGGGCAGCGACGGCCCACGGATGCCGCGCGGTCTGTTGCAGATTTCCGATACCGATTGGCTGGTCACCGACCTGGGCACCTGGGACGCCGGGCGAGGCGCGCTGTGGCGGATGCGGGTTCAGGGCCAAACGGTGGTCTGGACCCGGCTGATGCGCGGCCTGTCGATGCCGCACACCATCGCGCGCGGACCGGACGGCCGTATCTATCTGGCCGAGATGAGCCGCATCGTCGCCTTCGACCCGGCCCGGCCAGAGGCGGCGGTCGCCGTGGTCGAGGGCCTGCCGGACAACCGGTTGCACGAGAACCGCCACCCCTTGTCCAGCTTCATCTTCGACGGTGACGGCGCCCTGCTGGTCAATGTCGGAGCCCCGTCCGACCGCTGCCTGACCCCGGCCGGGCGGCCCATCGCCGATGCGTCGGGCCAGTGTGCGCAAGGGGCAGAACAGGCCATGGTACGCCGCTATCCCATGACCACGCCGGGCCGATGGAGCCCGACCTGGACCGCCTATGCGACGGGGCTGCGCAACTCCGTGGCCATGGTCCGTCACGGATCAGGGGCCGTCTATCAGGGCGAGAACTCCGTCGACCTGACCACCGCCAACCGGCCGTTCGACGAGATCAACCGGCTGACGGCGGGGGCCCATTACGGCTGGCCCTACTGCACCGACATGGCCACCGCCCTGCCTGGCTGGACGACGCGACAGGCGCGGTGCGGCCAGAGGACGCCGCCGGTCTCTCTGTTGCCGCCCCACGCCGCGCCCCTGGCCATGCTCTATTACGACGGGGCCATGTTCCCCGAACTGCGTGGGCGGATGCTGATGAGCTGGCATGGCCATCGCCAGGCGGCCGGCCGGATCGTGGCCATCGAGACCGATGCAGACGGCGCGCCCCTGACCGACACCCGGGCCCACTATGCCGTCTATCCGCGCGGTGCCCTGCCCTATCCCCCGAGCGCGCCCGCACCCCGGGCCCGGGTGCTCACGCCGGGCTGGAATGCGGTGGCGGGCTCCCACCCGATGGGCGCACCGGTCGGAATGGCCGTGGCCCGCGACGGCTCGATCTGGGTCGCCGACGACCGCAACGCCGCGATCCTCAGGATCGCCCGGCCCTGAAGTTCGTCAGGCGGGTCGATCCCCTCGTCCTTTGAGGGTGAGCGGTGCGGTGGAATGTTTCATCACCAAGGACACCAAGAATCCACAAAGGGCACGAAGGGATCGCGCTGGGTTCAAGATCGCCGCGCCAGAAAACAGGGCGCGGAGAATGAAGGCGGCTGCGCCGCAGGCTGGCCTTCCGCTGAAACCCATTCATGGAACCGATTGCTGGCCGCACCGCCCGTTCAGTCCCTTCGTGGCCTTTGTGGATTCTTGGTGACCTTGGTGATGAACCCTCTGTCCCTCACGGTCGGCTCAGAGCACCGCCCAAACGAAAAGAGCGGCCCGTCTTTCGACGGACCGCTCCAGTTTCGATACCTCAGAGGCCCCGCAAGGCCGCCTTGGATTTTTAGCCGCGTTCGCCGGGCTCTTGGGCATAGCCCGAACTCGAACCGGTCGCCGCAGGAGCGGAGTAGGTCGGAGCGGCGGGATAGCTGGCCGGAGCCGAGTAGCCGTTGTCGGCGGGAACGGCCGGGGCGAGGTAGCCCGTGTCGGCCGGCGGAGCCATGTTGCCCGAATAGGCAGGCGGCGAGGCCACGTCGCAGCAGTGCTCGTCCGGATGATCGGGACCGGCGGGCGTGAAGTGGATTTCCGGCGGGGCCACGGACACTTCCGACGGGCGGACGTGGACGTCGGGCGCTTCCAGATAGACCTGGGCAGGCGCGACCTGGACCGGCGGGGCGTCGACGTAGATCGGCGGGCCCTGGATGTAGATGGCGGGCGACGGTGCGAACACCGGAGCCGAAGAGATGCGCAGGCCGGGGGCGCGGACCCGGATCGGCGGTGCGGGCGGACGGACCGTGTAGAACGGAACGTTGATCACCGGCACGTTGCATTCGCAGTTGCGGTCATAGATGGTCGCGCCACCACCGCCCCAGCGCTCGCTTTCGACGAAGGAAACCTGCGTCGGGTTGGCAACCGCGGAAGAGCCCGTGGTCGCTTCGTCTGCAGCGAAGGCCGAGCCGGCCGCCGTTGCCATGGTGGCGCCCAGCGCCATGATCAGAACTGATTTCACTTTGATGTCTCCCCAGTCACCTGAACCTTACTGAAGCATGAACGGCAGCGGTTTGGCTTGCACCCAGCAAGACGCAAACCAATGATTTTTTTCGCGTTGCAGGAGAGTGACACCAACGCTTTGGAGAATTCCTTGAGTTTGTTCCCCTGGGAGACCATCTGACGCCTCCCGCGTTCACCAAGACTCGTCACGAAGCAGGCCCTGCAATGACCTTCGCCGACCCGAAATCGACCCCGACCGGCTCCGATCACGAGGACGTGATCAAGGAAGGGTCCGACGCCGGCTTCATGGCCGACGTCATCGCGGCCTCGAAAACCGTCCCGGTCATCGTCGATTTCTGGGCGACCTGGTGCGGCCCCTGTCGCCAGCTGACCCCGGCCCTGGAAAAGGCCGTGCGCGCGGCGGGCGGCAAGGTCCGGCTGGTCAAGATCGATGTCGACAAGAATCCAGCCTACGCGGGCCAGCTGCGGGTCCAGTCGATCCCGACCGTCTATGCCTTCGTCAACGGCCAGCCGATCGACGGCTTCCAGGGCGCGGTGCCCGAAAGCCAGATCAAGGCCTTCATCGACAAGCTGACCGGCGGGACCGGCGAGAACCCGGACGTCGAGCAACTGCTGTCGCTCGGCGAGGAATCGCTCGGTCTCGAGGATTTCGGCGGTGCCGCCCAGGCCTTCGCCCATGTGCTGACCCTCGACCCCGAGAACCTCAAGGCCATCGCGGGCATGGCGCGGGTCTATCTGGCGTCGGGCGATGCCGAACAGGCGGCCCAGACCATCGCCATGGCCCCCGAAGGCTCGTCCGACCCGGCGGTCCAGAGCGTCCGCGCCCAGCTGGCCCTGATGTCGGCCGCCCCCTCCGGCGAGGCTGACGCCCTGAAGGCCCGCGTCGCCGCCGATCCGACCGACCATCAGGCCCGCTACGACCTGTCGCTCGCACAGGCCGCTGAAGGCGACCTGAAGGGCGCGGTCGACAGCCTGCTGGCCATCGTCACGGCCGACCGCGAGTGGAATGAACAGCAGGCGCGCAAGCAGTTGCTTGTGGTGTTCGAGGCCGCAGGCTTGGCCAGCGACATCGCAAAGGACGGCCGCCGACGCCTGTCCTCCATTCTGTTCGCATGAGGAAGCCGACGATGGCCCAGGGCTATGTGAAGGCGGCCGACCTGCCGCAGGTCATTCCGGTCTTCCCGTTGCCGGGGGCGATCCTGCTGCCGCGTGGCCAGCTGCCGCTCAACATCTTCGAGCCGCGCTATCTGAACATGATCGACGACGCCATGGCCGGGGACCGGATGATCGGCCTGATCCAGCCGTCGGGCGGCCCTGCGAGCCTGCCCAGCCTCACCGCCGTCGGCTGCGCCGGCCGGATCACCAGTTTCGCCGAGACCTCGGACGGTCGATACCTCGTGACCCTGACCGGCATCTGCCGCTTCCGCGTTGCTGTCGAACTGCCCAGCCAGACGCCCTACCGCCAGGTCCGCGCCGCCTTCGCCCCTTTCGAGGCCGACCTGGCCTCCCCGTCCGGCGACGACTTCGACCGCGACACCTTCCTGTCGGCCCTGCGCGCCTATCTGGAACGTCGCCAGCTCGAGATCGACTGGGACACCGCGGGCGGCGCCCCGCAGGAGGCCCTGATCAACTCCCTGTCCATGGCCCTGCCGTTCGAGCCGGCCGAGAAACAGGCCCTGCTGGAATCCCAGACCCTCGAGGACCGCTGCCAGACCCTGACCGCCCTCCTCCAGATCGACGCCGCCGAAAGCGGCGACGGCGATTCCCCGACGGCGATGCAGTAGGTAGGGGGCGCTACCGCTCGCGACGCGGTCGCTCGCTGCTTGAGCGCGTAGACCCCACGCGCGAAGCGATGATGTGGGCTCAAGTAGCGCAACGCGCGATAGCCCACTAGAAAGACATCATGTCAGACGCCTTTCACACCCCCTCGACCGTCGATCCGCGCCTGCTGGAGGTGCTGGTCTGTCCCGTGACGCGCGGGCCGCTGTCCTATGACCGAGAGGCGGGTGAACTGGTGTCGAAGGGCGCGAAGCTGGCCTTCCCGATCCGCGACGGCGTCCCGATCATGCTGGCCGAGGAAGCGCGTCCGATCGAGGGTTAGGTCCGGGCGCGCTCAGCAAGCGCCAGGTTCCCGCGGATACGGACGGTCAGCAGTCCCAAAGCAAAGCTTCCGGGTTCAGCATCTGAAATTTAACCTTCTCGTGCGAGCTTGACCGTGAAATTGCGGTCGAGGGGGCCGAATGCACGGTCGCTGGCGACTATTCAGACATGATGCGGGACAGGCCTCGGGCCCGCACGCGCTCGTCTATGTCGCCCTCTTCGTGCTCTGCCTTGCCTTCGGGATCTGGAGCGCGCGCACCTTCGACGCCGTGGTCATCTGGCCCGCCAACGGGGTGATGCTGGCCGCAGCCCTGCATCTGCATCGTCGCCGTGCGATCCAGGTCCTGGCCGCCTGCCTCGTCATCAACCTGATCGGCAACCTAGTGCGCGGGGACATCGCCCCCTTCTGGTGGCTGAATGCCGTCATGAACATGGGCGAGGTCCTGGTGGCGACCGTCATCGCCCGTCGCGTCGGGGGTGCCGCCCTCGACCTGCGACGGCCCAAGCGGTTGTGGCGCTTCGCCTTCCTGGCCGTCGTCCCGGCCGTCCTGCTGTCGACCGTCATTTCCATCGGCGTGGCTGCGGCGACCTTCCGGTTCCCCGTGAGCAGCCTGCTGTTCATGGGCCAGCGCTTCTTCATCATGGAGACCCTGGGCCTGTTGATGGTGACGCCGGCCCTGCTGCTGATCGCCAAGGCGCACCGATTCCGCTCGACCGCCCCGGCGTCCCCGCGCGAAGCGGCGGTCCTGATCGTGCTGCTGATGACGGTGACGACCGGAATCTTCTTCCAGAACGTGGTCCCCGCCGCCTTCCTGATCTTCCCCTTCCTGCTGCTGGTCGCATTCCGCACGCCGCCGTCGTGGGTTGCTGGGGCCGTCATCGGGGTGGCCGTCATCGCCGCCGCCGGCACCCTGTCCGGCCACGGCCCCGGGACCCTGTCGCGGCTTTCCGAACTGCCGGAACTGTCTGACCGACCGACCCTGCTGCGCCACTTGAACATCTACTATATCTTCCTGCTGGGCGTCCTGGTCACGGCCCTGCCGGTTTCGGCGGTCATGTCGGAGCGCCGTCGCCTGATCCTTTGCCTCAAGGCCCGGACCGAAACCGCCCACGCCGCCCGCCGTCGCGCCGAACAGGCCGACGCTGCCAAGTCCCGCTTCCTGGCCCTGATGAGCCACGAGATGCGCACCCCCCTGAACAGTGTCACCGGCTATGCCGAGGTGCTGGCGCGTCGCCCCGGGATGGACCTGGACGCCGTGTCCCACCTGGGCCACATCCAGCGTTCGGGCGACGCCCTGCTGATGCTTGTCGAGGACGTTCTCGAGATTTCCCGCGGTGACGACCTGCTCAACCTGATACCCCTGTCCCTGGCGCAGGTCATCGACGCCGCTGCGGCCCCCAGCCGGATCGAGGCCGCCGACAAGGGCCTGACCCTCACCGTCGAGGTCCGCCCCGACGCCCTGGCCCCCGTCATCGGCGACCCCCGCCGCCTGCGCCAGGCCCTGCACCACCTGATCGGCAATGCCGTGAAGTTCACCGACCACGGCGGTGTCACCGTTCTGGCCGACCGCATCGACGGCGACATCCTGATCGCCGTGACCGACACGGGCCCGGGCTTCGACCCGGCCGCCGCGCCCCGCCTGTTCGATCCCTTCGTCCAGGGCGACGATTCGATCAGCCGCGCCCATATCGGCGCCGGCATCGGCCTGACCCTGGTCAAGCGTCAGGCCGACCTGATGGGCGGCGACGTCGTGATCGACAGCCGCCCCGGCGAGGGCGCGACCTTCACCCTGCGTCTGCCCCTGCCGCTCGCCGCGCCCGAGGCGATGGCGAACCATACCGATGTCCGCCCCGATCGGGACGAAGGCGCCCCGCCCCGCATCCTCGTCGTCGACGACCATCCCGCCAACCGCGAGGTCGCCCGCCTGATGCTGGCCGCCGTCGGCTGCGAGGTCGCCGAGGCCTGCGACGGCGACGAGGCCATCGACATGGTCGCGACCCAGCCCTTCGACCTGATCCTGATGGATGTGCGGATGCCGCGCGTCGACGGCCTGGCCGCCACCCGGGCCATCCGGGCTTCGGGCAGCCGCGTGCCCATCCTGGCTGTCACCGCCGACGCCATGCCCGAGGATGCCGCCCGCTGCCTGGCCGCCGGCATGGACGCCCACCTGGCCAAACCGATCTCGCACCACGCCCTCTATACGGCCATGGAGCGCCTGCTCTGCGCCCCCGAGACGTCAGAGGCTGAGGCCGCCTGACCGCGATCAGGCTTTCGGTGCCTCGTCGTCCCCCAGCCGCGCCTTGATGAAGGCGATGTCGGCCAGCAGCTGACGCTGTTCCTCATCGGTGAATTTGTGCCGGTCCTCGATCATCGCCCCGATGATCCGCCCGATCAGCAGCGGCAGGATGAACAGCAGGGTCACGTGCATCAGGAAGACGGTCACGATCCGCCCGCCCAGGGTGGTCGCATAGATGTCGCCGTACCCCGTCGTCGTCGCCGTCACCGCCGCCCACCACAGGGCGTCACCGAAGGACTTGGCCTCGAACACGGCATAGAGCCCGGCGCTGACCGCCAGGATGACGGCATAGAGCAGCAGCAGCTCAAGGATGCTGTTGGTGGCGCGGATCAGGAATTTCACGGAAAGGGCTCCATCGAACGCAACGAGACGGTCGCCCAGCCTAGCGTCCGCGTCCGACCACGTCATGCGGCACCTTGCGCAAAATCATCCCCAGCGCATTGCGTTTACCTTTGGATAAATACGCTAGATGTAGCGTCTGCGACGAAAGTGATCGCAACATAGCCGCTTTTGGTCTTGGCACCGTTCCGATCCGATCGCATGGTGAATCCCGCCTCCGGAATCGTAT
>NZ_JBIIAY010000059.1:0-18517 GCF_044239655.1 Brevundimonas sp. | reverse complement strand
CCCGCGATCCAGCGCAGGCCGAACAGCACGAACCGCGCCCACATCCGGATCACCGTCATCGGCGCTCGATAGGGCAGCAGCAGCACCGGCGACAGGGCGACGGCAAAGATCGCCATCGACAGATACAGCCAGGCGACGAACAGCAGCGACCGGATCGTGGTCACGCGGCCTTCTCCGACTGCGCCGTCTCCGGCTCGGCGGGCGTGGGCGTCAGGGTCTCGCGCTCGCGGTGCCGGCCGGTGATCCGGTGCATTCCCTCGCGGCCCAGGACGGCAAGATATTTCATGTATTCCAGCGTCATCCGCCGCGCCGTCACCGCCGCCTTCCACCAGCGCGTATTGTCCAGCGACGGCGTCTCGACCGCATAGGGATGCAGCCGGATGCCCGGGGCCACGCTGCGGATCTCCACCAGCGAACGCGGCATGTGATAGTCGGATGTCACCACGATCAGGTCGTCATAGCCATGCGACCGGGCCCAGGCGGCGATCTCCTGGGCATTGCCCTCGGTGTCCTCGGCCTCGAACCCCAGGTCGACGCAGCAGTTGAACAGCCGGTTCGAGCCCGGCGTCAGGGCACGCAGTTCCTGGCGCCGAACCTCCTTGTTGACGCCCGAGATCAGCACCCGGTCGCCCTTGCCCTGGTCCAGCAGGCGGATGGCCGCATTGACCCGTTCGGCCGAGGGCCCGGTCAGGGCGACGATGGCGTCGGCGCGCGCGGGCGGATTGGCCGGCGTCAGGCCGCGCACCCGGTCCGCAAAGGCGAACAGGCCGACCACCCAGACCAGGGCGACGATGCCGATAAGCGTCAGAAACTTCATCTGATCTCCCTATCGTCAGGCCCTGCGGCCGCCAAGTGTTCCGAACACGGCGATTCTGGCCGCCACAAGCGCCACCGTAGCGGCCAGCAGGGGACATGGCGAGAGCCACAGCGCGTCGCTCCAGGCCAGGGGCAGGGCCGCCGTCAGCCCGCCTTCGCCGCCCAGCGCCCGCAACCCCGCGACGAGGGCGGCTGCCGCCCCTGCCCCGACCAGTCCGGCCCCGGCCGCCAGCAGGCCGAACCGCCGCTGGAACAGCCAGGCGATGCCGCGCTCGGTCGCCCCCGACAGGCTCAGGGTCTCGATCACGGCGCTCTGCGCCTTCATCCCCGCCCGGGTCGCATAGACGATGGCCGCGCCCGCAGCCCCGGCCGTCAGCAGGAACCCTGCGAGGGCCAGGGCGGTGATCAGGTTCGCCGCCCCCTCGACCTCGCCGCGCCACAGAGAATGGTCGTCCACACTGGCGTCCAGCCCGGCCTGCGCCAGCGCCCGGCTGAGCACCACGGCCGAGGCGGGCGCATCCCGGTCCAGCCGCACGGTGACCAGAAACGGCAGGGGCAGGTCGGGCAGGGCCGCCTCGCCCAGCCAGGGCCGCAGCAGGTCCTCGGCGGTCTTGCGATCCATGGCCACGGCCTCCTCGACGCCGTCGACCCCGGCCAGGGTCTCGGCGGCGCGGGCGGCGGCGGCGGGGCCGGTCTCGCCGACGCGGGGCCGCACCTGGACGGTCGCCTCGGCCCTCAGCTCCCCGGCCCAGCCCCTTGCCGCCCGGTCGGCCGCCATCGCTCCGACAGCGGCCAGACAGGCCATGAAACACAGGACCGCGATCACCGCCGCCAGCCAGCTCTCGCCGGCCGCGTCGCGCGGCAACAGGCCCGGTCGGGTGGGAAAGGGCGACTTCATGCGACCGCTCCGGTCAGCCTGCCGCGATCCAGCCGCAGCCGCCGCGCGCCCGACCGCTCGGCCAGGGCCTCGTCATGGCTGGCGATCAGGACGGTGGCCCCCAGCCGGTTCAGCGACTGGAACAGCATCAAGAGCTTGTCCGCCATGGCCTTGTCCACGCTGCCCGTCGGCTCGTCGGCGATGATCAGTTCGGGATTGCCCATGACGGCCCGCGCGATGGCCAGACGCTGTTTCTCGCCGCCCGACAGCTGCGGCGGCCGCGCATCCATCCGCTCGCCCAGCCCGACCCAGCGTAGCATCTCCTCGACGTCGGCATCGTACGACCCGGCCTTGGCCCCTGAGACTCGCAGCGTCAGCGCCGCGTTCTCGAACAGGTCCAGGTGGTCGAGCAGCCGGAAATCCTGGAACACCACCCCCATCCGTCGCCGCAACGCCGGGGCCGATGCGCGGGGCAGGTCCGTCACCTCTTGTCCGAACAGGGCGATCCGCCCGGATGTCGGCCGCTCGGCCAGGGTCAGCAGCCGCAGCAGCGACGACTTTCCCGCTCCCGACGGCCCGGTAAGGAAGTGGAAAGAGCCCCGGGGCAATATGAGGTTAACGTCCCGCAGCACGTCGGGCGAATCGGCATAGCCGAAACCCACCCCCGCGAGGCGGACGGTTTCGGACGCGGGTTCATCGGCGGCGGCGAGACGGGGCGGAGCAGTCATTTTTTCTAATGGACCGGGGCAAAGCCCCGACGGGAGGGGGCTGAGAAAGCTCCGCAGTCAGACCGCATGATACTGACCTGTCCGTCCTGCGCCACCAGCTATTTCACGCCCGATGAAGCGATCGGCGCGACCGGCCGTCGCGTCCGCTGCCGCACCTGCGCCCACACCTGGCACGCCAGCCTGGCCGACGAGCCGCTGGAGCTGTCCGAACCCGCCGATCCCGCCACCACGGTCCAGGCCGGCTTCGGCAAACGCGACGAGGCCCCCGAAACGCTCGCCGAGACCCCGGCCCCCGAATTGCCCAAGGTCTTCCGCGCCCGGGCCGAGGAACAGCGCCGCGTCCGCCGCGCCGCCACCCACGGTGCCGTCTGGGCCGGTCTGGCCAGCGTCTTCGTCGCCATCCTGGGGGCCGCCTGGCTGTTCCGGGTCGAGGTGGTGGACCTGTATCCCCGTGCCGCCGGCGCCTATGCCATGGTCGGCTCGCCCGTGAACCGCACCGGCCTGACCTTCGAGGCCATGGCCATCAAGGTCGCCCCCTATGATCCGGGCAAGGTCATCGTCTCGGGCGCCATCAGGAACATCCGCGACAAGGAGATCGTCTCGCCGGCCATCCGCGTCGCCCTGCTGGATGCTCACGGGGCCGAGATCGGCTTCAAGATCATCGCCATCGACGCCGCTCCGGTCCTGCCCGGCGGGGTCCAGGGCTTCGCCGCCGTCGTCGCCGACCCGGGCCAGAAGATCGTCGGCATCGGCGTCGATTTCGTCGACGAGAGCCGCACCGCCAAGGCCGCCGAGGCGGGCCATGGCGATGACGACAAGGCCGGGCACGGCGACGATCACCCCGCCCCCGCCGACCACGCCGCCGACCCTCATGCGGCACCCGAGCATGGAGACGCCGCCGCCGACGCCGCCCACGCCCCGGTCCAGCGCCCGCTTCCGACCGCCGACGACCACGGTGCCTTGCGTCCCGCCATCAGCCACGAGCTCAATACGCCCCCGGCCCTGACCCCGGTCGATGCCCACCCGGTCGCTGCCGCCCACCACTGACCGCAAGCCGGTCTGGCGGGGCAGGACGCTCGACAGACGCCCCTGTCAGGCGGTATCGGCGGTCATGGCTCCTTCCTCCCCCCCGACGGCCGCCCCTGAAATCCTGCTGTCCGAGGCGGAGATCGCCCGCGTCGTCGCCGATCTGGCCGCCCGCATCGCCCCCGTCATCGACGACGAGACGGTCGCGGCGGTCCTCCTGACCGGCGGGCTGTGGTTCGCCGCCGACCTGACGCGGGCCCTGTCGCGGATCGGACGCAACGTCCGCTTCGACGCCCTGTGGCTGGCGTCCTACGGCGACGAGAAGACCAGCCGGGGCCGGATCGACGTCCATGCGCCGTTTCAGCGCTCGCTCGAGGGCCGCCGGGTTCTGATCCTCGACGACGTCTTCGACACCGGCCTGTCGCTCGCCGAGTCCGTCCGCATCGCCAGGGCGGCCGGGGCGGCCGAGGTCCTCACCTGCGTCTTCGCCCGCAAGCCCTTCCCCCTGCCCCGCGCGCCCGAGCCCGACTTCGTCGGCTGGTCCGCCCCCGACCGGTTCCTCGTCGGCTACGGCCTCGACAACGCCGGTGCCCTGCGCGGCCTGCCCGACATCTGCGCCCTGGACTGAGGACGGACCCATCCGTGCCGCCCTGCGTTGAACGGGATGCGCACCGCCGACCAATGTCTGGCCAAGGCCCGCGAGATGGACCAGAGGGCCGCCGCGAGCACCGGTGACCGGGCGGAGTGGCGCGCCATGGCCGACCACTGGCGCAATCTGGCCAACGAGGCTCTGTGGCAGGAACGATCGGGCGTTCGGCCGACACTGGGCCCCACCCCCTAGATTTATCCGACTCAGGGCGTCCAATGGCGTACGGTTCTGAGGTCGGCCGGGGATTTCCCGCGCCGCGCGGGCACCTCAGACAGCGATGACGACGCCGATCCCCGGAATCGAGGACGCGCAGACGCTCGCCCAGGCGATCGTCGAGACCATCCATGAGCCCCTCGTGGTGCTGGACGCGCGCTTCCGCGTCCTGCTCGCCAGCCGTGCCTTCTACGCCACCTTCCAGGTCGACCCCGCCCAGACAGTTGGTCGCCTGCTCTATGATCTCGGCGACGGCCAGTGGAACATCCCGGCTCTGCGCCTGCTGCTCGAAACCATCATCCCCGAACACACGGCCATGGACGGGTTCGAGGTCGATCACGACTTTCCGGGCCTGGGCCGGCGCACCATGCTGCTGAACGCCCGCATGGTCGTCTATGACACCAGCCCGAACACCACGATCCTGCTGGCCTTCACCGACATCACGGCCCGTCGGGTCATCGAGCGCGAGAAGGCCGATCTGCTGGAACGCACCGAGGAACTGCTGCGCCAGAAGCAGATACTGCTTCAGGAGATGCAGCACCGCGTCGCCAACAGCCTGCAGATCATCGCCAGCATCCTGCTGATCAAGGCTCGGGCGGTGACCTCGGAGGAAACCCGCGACCACCTCAAGGACGCCCATCAACGGGTCCTGTCGGTCGCCGAGGTCCAGTCCCACCTGCACGCCTCGGGCGGGCTGGACCGTATCGCGGTCGGCTCCTATCTGACCAAGCTGTGCGACAGCCTGGGCGCCTCGATGATCGCGGACATCCAGCCCATCGACATCCGGGTCATTGCCGACGATGGCATGATCGGCTCGGACAAGGCGGTTTCGATCGGGCTGATCGTCACCGAGCTGGTCATCAACGCCATCAAATACGCTTTTCCCGAGCCCCAGGCCGACGCACACGTCCAAGTGCGCTATGAAAGCGCAGGCGAGGCCTGGTCCCTGGTCGTGTCGGACAACGGCGTGGGCAAGGCGGACATCGCGGCCCCGGCCACCGGCGGTGGCCTCGGCACAGCGATCGTCGAGGCCCTGGTCAGGCAGCTCGACGCCCATATCGAGGTCGCATCCCGGCCGGGCATGACAGTGACGATCCGCCACGGCGACGTTTGAGCCCGGGGGTCAGGCATCAGGTGTCGGGCGTCGTGCGTCAGTCGCCGGTAAACACCCCCGTCCGCTTCTCCAGCACGGCCGTCACCCCCTCGATATGGTCGTCGGTCAGATGGGCCAGGGCCTGCATGGCGGCGGAGTATTCCAGCGTCTGGTCGAAGGTCATGTCCCGTCCCTGACGCAGCAGTCCCTTGGCCATGCGCAGGGCACGCGGCGGCATGGCGGCGACCTGGGCCGCCGTGGCCATCGCCTCGTCCATCAGGGCCTCGTGCGGCACCACCCGGTTGACCAGGCCCCAGGCCTCCGCCGTCTCCGCATCGATCGCTCGGGCGGTGAACAGCATCTCGGCGGCGCGGACATAGCCGATGTTGCGCGGCAACAGCCACGACCCGCCGTCGCCCGGAATGATGCCCAGCTTCAGGAAGGGCACGCCGAAACTGGCCCGGTCCGAGGCGATGCGGATGTCGGCCAGGCCCGCGATGTCGCACCCCAGGCCGAACGCCGGCCCGTTCACCGCCGCGATCAGCGGCACCTCCAGCCCATAGAAGGCCCGCACGATGCGGTGGACGACCCGTCGGTATTGCTCACGGATCGCCGCGCCCGATCCGGCGAACATCTCGCCCCGCGCCTTCATGGCGTTCAGGTCGCCCCCGGCCGAAAAGGCCCGCCCGGCCCCGGTCAGGACCACGCAGCGGATATCCAGATCGCCGTTGATCGCCTCACAGACGGCCGCCACCTCGTCGCCGTCGGTCAGGTCGGGCAGGGCGTTCAGCCGCTCGGCCCGGTCCAGGGTCAGGACCACCACCGATCCGCCGCCCGGCTGGGTCAGCCGCTCCTGGATGATCAGGGCCATGGTCGTCTCCGGATAAGCAAAAGCCCCGGCCTTTTCGGGACCGGGGCTTCGATGTGCAAGTCGGGATGTGGCACCTTCTGGCACCGGGCGGCCTATCGGGGCCGCTTGATCTCGATCGGCACGAAGTTCGACGGATGGCTGACCACGCGATCGTTCGCGCGGTTCTGTCGGTTCGAGTTCACCAGCATCCCGCCCCAGAAGGCAAAGGACGTCATGGCGTGCTGGAGATTCCTGTCTTTGTCGTTCATCGTTGATGTCTCCTTTCGTTGAACGGGAAAAGAGACACGTCGTGCTCGCAGGGGCTTTCACCCTCTCAGTCGTTTCGCGTCGCATTTTAGATCGCATACGGATGGATAAATTGCAAGAGAAATGGTCCGCATTCGGAGTGGTTTTCGCATGAGTGTCTTTCTTCTGTGACCGAACCGCCACGCTCTATCGCCACCCCCTGCATCAAGGTCTGCGTCGTCGACGGGACCTCCAGCCTCTGCCTGGGCTGCCTGCGGACCCTGTCGGAGATCGGCGGCTGGGCCGGATTCACCGACGCCGAACGCGCCGGGATCATGGCCGACCTGCCCGACCGCCGTTCCCGGATCGATCCCGCGAAACTCGGTCCGGTTTGAACGAGAGGGCCGCCGTCAATCAGCCGAGGCGCTCTTCGGGCCGATCGAGGGTTCATCACAAAGGACACCAAGAATTCACGAAGGACACGAAGAGATGGACGCTTGGCCTCGCCAACGCCAACGCCCACGCCCTGCTGGCGACAGCACAGAATGCGGCGAAGCCGCCTTTCAGCCGCCCGACCCCCAACGGCTGGACAGCGCTTCAAGGCCTGCACGGACCCTTGGTGTCCTTTGTGCATTCTTGGAGCCCTTCGTGATGAACCTGCCCGAGACAGAGACCACCGAAAACCCTCGACCCCGAACGGCTCAGCTCGCTAACCGGGCGTCAACCACATCGGTTCACCGCATCCCAACGCAGGCCATGCAGGATGCGCCGTGACCGCAGAAGCGGTTCTGTCGCGTGAGCCCCCATGATCCGCTTCGACTTCCAGTCCGCCGCCGTGATGGTGATGGCGACGGCGTCCTCGCTGAGCGTCGCCTTCTGGCTGACCCACACCGACGCCTCGCGCCGCGAGGCCCGGGCCGAGACCGTGCTGGCCGCGCCCGCCCATGCGTCTGCCGCCCACGCCCCCGCCGCCAGACCCGGCACGGCCCAGATCATGCGCGCCGCCGACGGTCACTACTGGGCGGAGGCCAAGATCGACGGGCGCGCCGTCCGCGTCCTGGTCGACACCGGCGCGAGCGTCGTGGCCTTGACCCGCGAGGACGCCCTGCGTCTGGGACTCAAGCTGACGCCCGCCGACTTCACCCGCACGGTCAACACCGCGTCGGGCCGTGCCCGCGCCGCTGCCGTGACGCTCAGCTCGGTGTCCATCGCCTCGGCCGAGGTCCATGACGTCGAAGCCCTGGTCGTCGAGGCGGGGCTGGAACAGTCGCTGCTGGGCATGAGCTATCTGGGTCGCCTCTCGGCCTTCGAGGCCACGCCTGCGTCCCTGACCCTGCGTCCCTGACGGACGGCCCCGAACGGGGAGCCAGGTTCGCAACTTCGCGGCTCCGATCCCTTGTCGCGCAAGGGATTGCCCGATTCTTGAGGCCTTCGACCCGGCGCCCCTCGCCGCTGTGTTAGGATGGGCGTCCGGTCTTTGACATTCCACGCCCGCCTTTTCGGTCAAGGAGTCCGGACTCAACGGACTCAACGGACTCTTCGGACTCTGTTTTTCGAGTCCGGACAGTCCGGCGTTTCGGACCATTCAGACCTTTCGGACTCTGTTTTTCATCCGGCCAGCGTCGAAAGTGAGCAAGGGGTGCTAGTGCTAGTGAGCGATGACTGCCGGATCGCAGTGCCTGCTCACTAGCACCAGCACTTTTCACCCGAGCCATGCCCAGCGCCTGGGTTCAGAGCGCCTTGATGACCACCAGGGCGGCCGTGACCAGCAGATAGACGGCGAAGGCCCGGCGCAGCACCCGCTTGTCCAGCCGGTGCGCCAGCCTTGCGCCATAGGGGGCGATCAGGGTGGTCAGAAGGGCCATCAGCACCGCCGCCGGCACATTGACGTATCCGACCGACAGCGGCGGCCGTCCGGGCGCTCCCCAGCCGAACACCGCGAACCCCAGGGTCGCCGCGATCCCGATGGCGATGCCGAACCCCGAGGCCGTGGCCACCGCCTGATGGATCGGCCGCCCGCACAGGGTCAGCAGCATGCCTCCGAACGAGCCGCCGCCGACGCCCATCATGGCCGACAACAGGCCGATCCCGGTCCCGACCCCGCGCCGTCCCCATCCGGTCGGCAGGTCCCTGGCCAGGGTGATCCGTTCCGGCAACAGCCCCATCTGGGCCGCCACGATCATCAGGCAGACGCCATAGACGATGGCCAGCCCACCCATGGAGGTGAAGCCCGCGATCCCGGCTCCGATCAGGGCCCCGAGCCCGACCCAGGGCGTCCAGGTCTTCAGCACCTGCTCGTCGACCGCCCCGTGGCTGCGATGGGCGGCCAGCGACCGCCAGGAGGTCGCCACGATGGTCATCAGGGAGGTGCCGATGGCGACGTGCAGATTGCTCTCCCCGCCCAGCCTCAGGACGGAAAAGGCATAGAACAGGGCCGGCACAATCACCGTCCCGCCCCCGACCCCGAACAGGCCCGCGATCAGCCCCCCGAACAGCCCCGCCGCGACCACGGCGATCAGCAGGGCGGCGATCTCCGACAGCGGCAGGCCCAGGATCGTCACGCGGCCTGGTCGTCCAGACTGGCGTCACGTGGCTCGGCCCGCCGCGCCTCCGCCTCGCGCACGGCCTCGACCGCTCGATCAACGACATCGATCCCGGCCCCTTTGGCGATCGCCTCGACCGTCAGGATGCGCCGGAAGGCCCGCGCCCCCGGCCGCCCATGCATCAGCCCCAGCATGTGCCTCGTCATGGCGTGCAGGCCGACCCCCTCGTCCAGCCGTGCCGCCAGATGGGGCCGGTAGCGGTCGATGGCCTGATACGGATCGACGTCCGGCGTCTCCGCCCCATACAGTCGCCGGTCCACCTGCCCCAGCAAGGCCGGTTCGTGATAGGCGGCCCGGCCCAGCATGACCCCGTCCAGCTGGACGCCGTCAGCGTCATCCAGGTGCGCCTCGGCCGCCTCCAGAGTGGCGATCCCGCCGTTGATGGAGACGCTCAGATGCGGCCGCTCCCGCTTCAGCCGCCGCACCAGGGCATAGTCCAGCGGCGGAATGTCCCGGTTCTCCTTGGGCGACAGGCCCTGAAGCCAGGCCATCCGCGCATGGACGATGAAGGTGTCGATGCCGACCGCCGCACAGGCGTCCACTGTGGCGAACAGGCTGACCGCCGGGTCCTGATCGTCCACCCCGATGCGGCACTTGACCGTCGCCGGGACCGACACCGCCCCCTTGATCGCCGCCATACAGTCGGCCACCAGCTCGGGCTCACGCATCAGACAGGCCCCGAACCGCCCAGACTGGACCCGGTCCGACGGACAGCCGACGTTCAGGTTGATCTCGTCATAGCCCATGGCCTCGCCGATCCGGGCCGCCTCCGCCAGCTGGTCCGGGTCCGATCCGCCCAGCTGCAGCGCCACCGGATGCTCGACCGCATCGAACCCCAGCAGCCGCTCCCGGTCCCCATGGATCACCGCCGGTGCCGTCACCATCTCGGTATAGAGCAGGGCCTTCGTCGTCAGGGCGCGGTGAAACGCCCGGCAATGCCGGTCGGTCCAGTCCATCATCGGAGCGACGGACAGGGTGCGAGACAAGGTGCTGGACGGGGCGTCGGCCATGGCCGTCCCTATGGCGACCCAGTGTGACCGCGTCTAGGCCGCGAACTCCGCAAAGGCCGCCACCACCTGCTCATAGGCCGCCCGCTTGAACGGCACGATCAGGTCGCAGGCCTCCGACAGCGCTCCCCAGCGCCAGGCATCGAACTCGACCTCGTCGTGCTGGTTCAGGTCGATCTCGGTATCCTCGCCGGTAAAGCGATAGGCGAACCACATCTGGCGCTGACCGTCCCACGGCTTGCGGCCCTCGCGCAGATGCCGGGCCCTCAGCTCGGCCGGGAAGTCATAGAGGACCTCCTCCACGGTCCGGCCCAGCGGCTCGACCGAGGTGACGCCCGTCTCCTCGTGCAACTCGCGCAGGGCCGCCGCCTCCAGGGCCTCGCCCTTGTCGACACCGCCCTGCGGGAACTGCCAGTTGTGGGGACCATCGACGCCCGCCCGACGGCCGTACCAGACCAGGCCCTCGCGGTTGAACAGCACGACGCCGACATTGGGGCGATAGAGGGTCAGGTCAGGCATCGTGTGGCTTCGTGCTGTGTGATTCGATAGGCGCCGTTAGTGGTCGATCTGGACCCCGACCGCCAGCGTCGCCGCAGAGGTGCCGGTCAGCGCGGCCCGGTCAGCCGGATCTCGAACAGTTTCGGCCAGTTCTTGCCCGTGACGAACAGGCGGCGTCCCTCCGCATCCCAGGCGATGCCGTTCAGGACATCGTCGGCCGGGTCGGCGCGGTCCGATGCGGGCAGCAGGCCGGTCAGGTCGATCACGCCTGTGATGTTTCCGGTCGCCGGGTCGATGCGGACGATGATGTCGGACTGCCAGACATTGGCGAAGACCTCGCCCTCGACCCATTCCAGCTCGTTCAGCTTGCCGATCGGACGTCCCTGCCAGGTCACGGGGACGCGGCCGGTCTCGACCAGGGTCTCGGGATCGAGGAATCGCAGCGCCGCCGTGCCGTCCGACAGGATCACCCGGCGCGCATCATGGGTCAGGCCCCATCCCTCTCCGGCATAGGCGAACTCGCCGCGCGGCTCGAGGTCGTCCAGATCCCAGACGAAGCCCTTCCGGTTCCGCCAGGTCAGCGACAGAATCCGGTCGCCGACGACGGTCAGCCCCTCACCGAAATAGGTCTCGTCGATCTCGCGGCGGTCGAGCACCTCGCCGGTCTCCAGTCGGACCTTGCGGACGGTCGAGGGGAACCGGCCGGTGCTCTCGATCAGGACCCCGTCATGGAACTCCAGCCCCTGGGTGAAGGCGGTCGGGTCGTGCGGATAGGTATTGACCACCTCATAGCCATAGACCGGCGGGCGGGTCGGGGCAGGCGGCGCGGCGGGCGACGCCAGCCCGGCCTGGGGCGGAGCCGGAGCCGGAGCCGGAGCCGGAGCCGGAGCCGGAGCCGTAGTCTGGGCCAGACAGGCTCCGGCGATCAGAAGGGCCGAAAGCCCCGCGACCGCCGAAAGCCTGCGCAGGCCGGGCCCCGTCATTAGTGGGTGGGGTCCAGCGCCGCTTCGGCCTCGGCTTCCCTGGCCCGCGCCTCGGCCTGATCGGCCGTTTCGCGCGCCCGTTGGGCCTTCTCCTGTTTGGTCTGGGACCTTCGGCTCAGCATGTTGAGCGCCTCGACCCCCGCAGAGAAGGCCATGGCCGCATAGATGTAGCCCTTGGGCACATGGAAGCCGAAGCCGTCGGCGATCAGCACAAGGCCGATCATCAGCAGGAAGCCCAGGGCCAGCATGACCACGGTCGGGTTCTTGGCGATGAAGTTGGCCAGGGGGTCGGCGGCCAGCAGCATGACAGTGACGGCGGCCAGGACGGCGACCACCATGATCGGCAGATGCTCGGTCATGCCGACCGCCGTCAGGATGGAGTCGATCGAGAAGACCAGGTCCAGGATGATGATCTGGAAGATCGCGGCCCCGGCGTTGGAGATGACCACATCCTTCTTGTCCAGCACGTCATGGCTCGGCGTGGGATCGACCGTGTGGTGGATCTCCTTGGTCGCCTTCCAGATCAGGAACAGGCCGCCCGCGATCAGGATCAGGTCCTTCCACGAGAACTCGTTTCCGAACACCGTGAAGACCGGCTGGATCAGCCCGACCAGCCAGGCGATGATCGACAGCAGGGCCAGACGCATGACCAGGGCCAGGCCGATGCCGATGCGGCGGACGCGGGTGCGGTGTTCCGGCGGCAGCTTGTTCGACAGGATCGAGATGAAGATCAGATTGTCGATCCCGAGCACCACCTCCATCACCACAAGGGTGACGAGCGCAGCCCAGGCCGCCGGGTCGGTGAGAAGAGGGGCGATGGAGTCGAACATGCGGGTTCCTGATCAGCTTTGCCGCCTTCTAACGCAGGACAGGCCTGTCAGGCCATAGGGGCAGCGCGTCGCATTGTCGCCGGTCCGGCCGGCACCGGGTGCGACCAATGGGGTCGATCACGACTTGTTGCGACCGGCAAAAGCCCATGCTATCAGGCGCCCGGCTTCCAGGGGGCGTTTCGCACGAAACGGCCCTTGGCGTGCTTTCCTAAAGCATTTCAGGCCTTTGGCTGTCGCGGACCCTCGCGAACGGTCGCGAACACTCGAAGCTGATCCGGACGGACCCGACCTTGGCAGACGATTTCAGGACGACGGAAGTCGGCGCACGCTACGCACAGGCGCTGTTTGACCTCGCGCTCGAGACCGGAAAGCTGGACCTTGTCCGCGCCGACCTCGCCTCGCTGAAGGCCGCCTGGATCGAGAGCGCCGACCTGCGCCGTCTGGCCACCTCGCCGGTGATCGCTGCCGAAGACCAGAGCAAGGGTCTGGCCGCCATCGCCGTGAAGGCGAAGTTCCACCAGACGACGCAGAATTTCCTCGGCCTGCTGGCCCAGAACGGCCGCGCCCGCGACCTGGCTGCCGTCATCACCGGCTTCGAGGGCCTGTACGCGAAACACACCGGCGTCGTCGCCGCCGAGGTCGTCTCGACCCAGGAACTGACGACCGCCCAGCTGACCCATATCCGCAACGCCATCCGCGAGGCGGTCGGCAAGGCCCCCGAACTGACCGCGCGGGTCGATCCGTCGATCCTGGGTGGCCTCAAGGTCAAGGTCGGCTCGAAACTGTTCGACGCTTCGCTGAAGACCAAGCTTGACCAGATGAAGTTCGCCCTTCGCCGGGCCTGATTTACTCCGCCATCCACGATTGACTGCCGGGCCCCAAGGGTCCGCACCTGAAGACGAAAGCCAGAGAGCCAGACCATGGACATCCGCGCCGCCGAGATTTCGGCCATCCTCAAGTCGCAGATCGCAAACTTCGGCGTCGAAGCCGACGTGTCCGATGTCGGCTCCGTCCTGTCGGTCGGCGACGGCATCGCCCGCATCCACGGTCTGGACAATGTCCAGGCCGGCGAAATGATCGAATTCCCCAAGGCCGGCGTGAAGGGCATGGCCCTGAACCTGGAACGCGACAACGTCGGGGCCGTGATCTTCGGCGCCGATGCTCAGATCGCCGAGGGCGATGAAGTCCGTCGTCTGGGCGAGATCGTGGACGTTCCGGTCGGCAAGGGCCTGCTTGGCCGCGTCGTCAACCCGCTGGGCGAGCCGATCGACGGCAAGGGCCCGATCCAGTTCACCGAGCGTCGCCGCGTGGACGTCAAGGCACCGGGCATCATTCCCCGGAAATCGGTTCACGAGCCGATGCAGACCGGCCTGAAGGCCATCGACACCCTGATCCCCGTCGGCCGTGGCCAGCGCGAGCTGATCATCGGCGACCGTCAGGTCGGCAAGACGGCCGTCGCCGTCGACACCATCCTGAACCAGAAGAACACCAACGCCGCCGCCACCTCGGAAGGCGAAAAGCTCTACTGCATCTACGTCGCCATCGGCCAGAAGCGCTCGACCGTGGCCCAAATCGTCAAGACGCTCGAAGAGCGCGGTGCCCTGGACTACACGATCGTCGTCGCCGCCACGGCGTCCGAGCCCGCCCCTCTGCAGTTCCTGGCCCCGTTCTCGGGCACGGCCATGGGCGAGTTCTTCCGCGACAACGGCATGCACGCCCTGATCGTCTATGACGATCTGTCGAAACAGGCCGTGGCCTATCGCCAGATGTCCCTGCTGCTGCGCCGCCCGCCGGGCCGCGAAGCCTATCCGGGTGACGTCTTCTATCTGCACAGCCGCCTGCTGGAGCGTTCGGCCAAGCTGAACGAGGACAACGGTTCGGGTTCGATGACGGCCCTGCCGCTGATCGAGACCCAGGCCAACGACGTGTCGGCCTACATCCCCACCAACGTGATCTCGATCACCGACGGCCAGATCTTCCTGGAATCCGACCTGTTCTACCAGGGCATCCGCCCCGCCGTGAACGTCGGCATCTCGGTGTCGCGCGTGGGCTCCTCGGCCCAGATCAAGGCGATGAAACAGGTCGCCGGTTCGATCAAGGGCGAGCTGGCCCAGTACCGGGAAATGGCCGCCTTCGCCAAGTTCGGCTCGGACCTCGACGTCTCGACCCAGAACTTGCTGGCCCGCGGTGCGCGTCTGACGGAACTGCTGAAGCAGCCCCAGTACTCGCCGCTGGCGGTCGAGGAGCAGGTGGTTTCGATCTACGCCGGTACGCGCGGTTACCTCGACAAGGTCGCGGTCTCCGACATCGGTCGTTTCGAAAGCGAACTGCTGGCCCGGATGCACTCGAACCACGCCGGTATCCTGGACGCCATCCGCACGCAGAAGGCCCTGTCCAAGGAGCTGGAAGCCGAGCTGAAGGCCGCCATCGAATCCTTCGCCAAGACCTTCGCGTAAGCCTGACCCGGAAGCTGAGAGAGTAGCGCCCGATGGCCAGTCTGAAGGAAATGCGCAATCGGATCGGAAGCGTTAAGTCGACGCAGAAGATCACGAAGGCCCTGAACATGGTCGCCGCGGCCAAGCTCAAACGCGCCCAGGACCAGGCCGAGAGCGCGCGCCCCTATGCCCGCAAGATGGCCGCCGTCATCGCCAACCTGGCGGCGGGCGTTTCGGGCGACGGCGCGCCGAAACTGCTGGCCGGCACGGGCGCGGACAAGAAGCACCTGCTGGTCGTGGCCACGGGCGACAAGGGTCTGGCGGGCGGTTTCAACACCAACGTCATCCGTGCCGCCAAGGAGCGGATCAACTCCCTGATCGCCAACGGCAAGGAGGTCCGCGTAATCGCCGTGGGCCGCAAGGTCCGTGACGGTCTGGCCCGTCTGTACGGCGACAAGCTGATCCACACGTTCGAGCTCAGCGAACACAAGGTCATCGGCATGGCTGCGGCCGAGCCGATCGCCGCCCTGATCGCCGAGGAGTTCGAGGCCGGCCGCGCCGACGTCGTGACCCTGTTCTACAGCCGCTTCCAGTCGGTCATCTCCCAGGTGCCGACGCCGAAACAGCTGATCCCGGCCGTGGTGGACGGCGACGCCGCTCCGATCGACCTGAACGGCGCCGTCTATGACTACGAGCCCTCGGAAGAGGAAATCCTCGACGTCGTCCTGCCGCGCAACATCACCACCCAGGTGCTGGCCGCGCTGTACGAGAACCAGGCCAGCTTCTTCGGGGCCCAGATGGGCGCCATGGACAACGCCACCCGCAACGCGGGCGACCTCATCAACTCGCTGACGCTGCAGTACAACCGCAAGCGCCAGGCCCAGATCACCACCGAACTGATCGAGATCATCGCCGGCGCGGAAGCGCTCTGATCCTCCGATCCTGACAGATACAGACCGAAACGGACCCCTCCCGATGACCGACACCGTCGCCAAGAAACCCGCCGCCCGCAAGCCCAAGGCCCCGGCCGCCGCTGCCGCCACCGGCAACGCCGCCGTCACAGCCGGAACCGGCGTGGGCAAGATTGCCCAGGTCATCGGTGCCGTCGTGGACGTCGAGTTCACCGGCCAGCTGCCGGCCATCCTGAACGCCCTGCAGACCCAGAACGTCGACCAGAAGACGGGCGAGCCCTTCACCCTGGTTCTCGAAGTCGCCCAGCACCTGGGTGAGAACATGGTCCGCACCATCGCCATGGACACGACCGAAGGCCTGACGCGCGGTCAGCCGGTCACCGACACCGGCACCTCGATCCTGGCCCCCGTCGGCCCGGGCACGCTCGGCCGCATCATGAACGTCGTCGGCGCGCCGATCGACGAAGCCGGCCCGATCCAGACCACGATGTTCCGCCCGATCCACCGCGAGGCCCCGTCGTTCGAGGAACAGTCGACCTCGTCGGAAATCCTCGTCACCGGCATCAAGGTCATCGACCTGATCTGCCCCTACACCAAGGGCGGCAAGACCGGCCTGTTCGGCGGCGCCGGCGTGGGCAAGACCGTGACCATGCAGGAACTGATCAACAACATCGCCAAGGCCTACGGCGGTTACTCCGTCCTGGCCGGCGTGGGTGAGCGCACCCGCGAAGGCAACGACCTGTATCACGAGATGATCGAGTCGAACGTGAACGTCGCCGGCGGCGGCGAAGGCTCCAAATGCGCCCTGGTCTACGGCCAGATGAACGAGCCTCCCGGTGCCCGCGCCCGCGTGGCCCTGACCGGTCTGGCCCAGGCCGAATATTTCCGCGACGAAGAGGGCAAGGACGTGCTGCTCTTCATCGACAACATCTTCCGCTTCACCCAGGCCGGTTCGGAAATGTCGGCCCTGCTGGGTCGTATCCCGTCGGCCGTGGGCTATCAGCCGACGCTGGCCACCGAGATGGGCAACCTGCAGGAGCGCATCACCTCGACCAAGAAGGGTTCGATCACCTCGATCCAGGCCATCTACGTTCCCGCCGACGACCTGACCGACCCCGCGCCCGCCGCCTCGTTCGCCCACCTGGACGCGACGACCGTGCTGAACCGCGACATCGCCGCCCAGGCCATCTTCCCCGCCGTCGATCCGCTGGACTCGACCTCGCGGATCATGGACCCGCTGGTCATCGGCGAGGAACACTATCAGGTCGCCCGTTCGGTCCAGGAAGTCCTGCAGCAGTACAAGGCGCTCAAGGACATCATCGCCATCCTGGGCATGGACGAGCTGTCGGAAGAGGACAAGCTGGTCGTCTCGCGCGCTCGCAAGATCCAGCGCTTCCTGTCGCAGCCCTTCTTCGTGGCCGAACAGTTCACCAACGCGCCCGGCAAGTTCGTCGAGCTGGCCGACACGATCCGCTCCTTCAAGGGCATCGTCGCCGGTGAGTACGACCACCTGCCCGAAGCCGCCTTCTACATGGTCGGCCCCATCGAGGAAGCCGTCGAGAAGGCCCAGAAGATGGCTGCGGAAGCCGCCTGATCATGGCCGGAAAACTCTCCTTCTCGCTCGTCGCCCCTGAACGGGAGGTCTTCTCCGGCCTCGTCGATCAGGTCGACGCGCCGGGCGTCGAGGGCGACTTCGGCGTCCTGCCCGAGCACGCCCCCTTCATGACGGCCCTGCGCGAGGGTCTGGTCACCGTGTTCGACGGCAATGTGCGTCGGGTTTTCGAGGTTCACGGCGGCTTCGCCGACGTGACCCCGGCCGGTCTGACCATCCTGGCGGAACAGGCCTCGGAAGTCTCGGCGGCCTGAGTTCGACATGGCGGGGCAAGGCGTCGTCCTGACCCTGGCCTGGTTTGCGGTCCTGATCGGACCCATCGTCTGCGCCTTTCTGATCCGGCGGCTGCTTCGCGGTCGCCGGATTTTCGTTGCGGGGGGCCTGGGCGTCGTCGTCGCCGGTCTCTGGGCGCTCGGCGTATGGAGCTTTCTGGTCGAGCCCGCGACCCTGACGGTGCGCCACGTCACGGTCGAGAGCGCCCAGTGGCGCGGGGCTCCCCTTCGGATCGGCCTGATCTCCGACACCCATGTCGCGGCGCCTCATGTCGACGTTCCGAGGGTCGAACGGCTGGTGGCGCGGATGAACGCCGAACATCCCGACGTGGTCATGCTGCTGGGCGACTATGCGGGCGGTCACGAGCCGGCGGCGACGCGGGCCCGGCCCGAACAGTCCGAAATCCTCAAGGGGGTCGAGGCCTTCGGCGGCCTGCGCGCGCCGCTGGGCGTCCACGGCGTGCTGGGCAATCACGACAGCTGGTATGACGACGCCGCCATCGCCGGGGCCATGCGCCGGGCCGGTGTCGCGATACTGGACAACCAGGTCGAGCGGATCGCCCGGCCCGGCGGCGATTTCTGGATCGCGGGCCTGGCCGACATCATGTCGCCGCGCGAGGGCCCCCGGGTCGAGCGCACCCTGGCCCAGGCCGCGGACGGGGCGCCGGTCCTGGTGATCAGCCACTGGCCCGACCCGTTCACGGAGGTCCCGGACAGGGTCGCCCTGACGATGGCCGGCCATACCCATTGCGGACAGGTCAACCTGCCGTTCCTTGGGCGTCTGGTGCATGCGTCGCGGATGTCCGAACGCTGGGCCTGCGGTCTTTATGAAGAGGGCGGCCGCAAACTGTTCGTCACGGGCGGCGTC
>NZ_JBIIAY010000166.1:0-5018 GCF_044239655.1 Brevundimonas sp. | reverse complement strand
ACCTGCCATTCAACCCGGCTCTGCTCAAGAAGGTCGACGAACTGGAACTGTCGGTCCGTTCGGCCAACTGCCTGAAGAACGACAACATCGTCTACATCGGCGACCTGATCCAGAAGACCGAGGGCGAAATGCTTCGCACCCCGAACTTCGGCCGCAAGTCGCTGAACGAGATCAAGGAAGTGCTGACCTCCATGGGTCTGTCGCTCGGCATGGATGTGCCGAACTGGCCCCCGGAAAACATCGAAGACCTGGCCAAGAAGTTCGACGACCAGATCTAGTTTCAACCCTCCGCCCGTCTCCGTTCTGGAGAATGTCGGGGCGGTTAGAATGAATGCGGTTCAGGGTCCTGTGAGAAGGAAACCGGAGCCGGAGTAGGAGAGACCCCGATGCGCCACGGCGCCGCCCACCGCAAACTCGGCCGCACGGCCAGCCACCGCACCGCCATGTTCGCGAACATGGCCGCGTCGCTGATCAAGCACGAGCAGATCACCACGACCCTGCCCAAGGCCAAGGAGCTGCGCCCCTTCGTCGAGAAACTGGTCACGCTCGGCAAGAAGGGCGACCTTCATGCGCGTCGTCAGGCCATCAGCCACGTCCGTGACGTGACCCAGGTCGGCAAGCTGTTCGAAACGCTCGGCCCGCGCTACGCCGAACGCAACGGCGGCTATATCCGCATCATGAAGGCCGGCTTCCGCCACGGCGACAACGCCCCGATGGCCGTCATCGAGTTCGTCGACCGCGACGTCGATGCCAAGGGCCTGGATTCGGGCCCGGTCTACACGGCCGACGCCGACGAAGAATAGGGTTCGGCCTTCCGAGGCTGGACAACGAAAGGGCGGCCCGAGCGATCGGGCCGCCTTTTTGGTTTTGGGAGACAGCTCGACGAACTGTCCGGCTCTTACCCCGCCACATAGCTCGGGTCAGCTTGAGCGCACTGTGGGTACCCTATGTCATACAGCCAGCCTTCATCTCGGCAAACGTAGCACTGCCCACCTGGGCCTCGTCTGACTTGAACGTCTCCAACAATAGAGGTCGCCAAGCGTTCGCACTTTCGCTCCCGGGCGACGACCCATCCGCCAGCCGTGAGGCTGACGATCCCCAGGACAATGATTGGCGCAATGAGGCGCTTAGGTCTCATGCTCGTGCCTTTTTCTCACGCGACTCAGCACGGATTGCAGACGGTCCTACTCCTTCGATAGGTCCTGGGTGCGGAACCAGGCGATGGCGCCGGCGAGGGGGATGAGGGTCCAGAGGGCGAGGCTGGTGAGGGCCTTGAGGACAGGGGCGTGGACGGCTGGGTTGTCGGCGCCCTGCTGGATCGCGGCCTTGAGCGACTCGAAGGCGAGGCCGGGCAGGATCAGGTGGGGGAGCCAGTCCTGGGGGTTCCAGCCCAGCAGGGCCAGGCCGGGGCCGCCGAACAGGGACTGGGCGAAGCCCACGACCCAGGGCACGAACAGGGCGGCCAGCAGGGACCGTGTCAGGGTGGCGGTTAGCAGGGCCAGCATGGCGTACTGGACGATGCGGACCCAAGACAGCAGCAGCAGCAGGATGAACTGACCGAGACCGGCGGCGTCCATGTCGAACCCCAGGGGGCGGGCGAAGATCACGGCCTGGGACACCGAGTGCAGCAGGCTGGCCAGAAGGAAGGCGATCATGCCGGACAGGGCCAGCAGCTTGAACACCGCCACCTTGCCCAGGATCAGATTGGTACGGCTGTTGCGGGCGCTGATCAGCCGCCAGGTCTCCCAGCGGTAGTCACCGGCATACAGGGTCGCGGCCCCGATCAGCATGAAGACCAGGATGGCGCCGTTGGCCCCCATGCCGGCCCCGGTCAGCAGGCCCTCGGCGAGGTTCACCGGCTCCTGACCCATGCGCTCGGCGATACCGGGGGGAAGCTGGGGGGCCTTGGACTTGGTGATGATGTGGAAGGCGATGCCGCCCAGGAAGTAGAGGACGGGGACGAACAGCACGCTCCAGAACACGGTCATCCGGTTCCGGGTCAGGCGGTAGGCCTCGGAGAAGACGGAGTCGAACAGCAGGGTCGGGTTCATCAGACGGCCTCCGCCTGGATGGCTTCGGGCGTCTGGACGCTGCCGGTCTCGGTCATGAATACGCTTTCCAGGTCGGCGCCGACCCAGCGGGCCTCGTCGATGTCGACGCCCTGTTCGATCAGGGCGCGGAGCAGGGCAGGGCCCTCGGCACGGGGGATGGCGGCGAGGACGGCGGCGCCTTCCAGCGTCCCCTTGTCGCCGAGCACGCCCATGATCTGGGCCAGGGGCGTGCCCGACAGGCGCAGGCGTTCGCCGCCCGCGGTCAGGTCCTTGACCAGACCCTCGCGGACCAGGGCCCCCTTGTTCATGATGGCCACGCGGTCGCAGACGCGCTGGACCTCGAGCAACTGGTGGCTGGCGAGGACGACGGTGATACCGTCACGGTCGGCCAGAGAGCGGATCAGGGCGCGCATCTCCTGGATGCCGGGGGGATCCATGCCGCTGGTGGGCTCATCCAGGATGACCAGTTCCGGCTCGGTGATCAGGGCGATGGCGACGCCGAGGCGTTGCAGCATCCCGACCGAGAAGCCGCGCACCCGACGGTCGGCGGCGGCGGTCAGGCCTACGCGATCCAGCCAGCCGGCGACCCGGGCGGGGTCGGCCTTGAGCCCGTGGGCCGTCGACAGCCAGACCAGCACCTGACGCGCGGTCAGATAGGGCGGAAACCGGGGCGTCTCGATCATCGAGCCCATGCGGCGGCTGGCCGCGACGTCGCCGCCCCCACCCATGTGGACGGTGCCGCCCATGACCAGGGCCTGGCCCTCGGTCGGCTTGATCAGGCCCAGCAGGATGCGGAACAGGGTCGACTTGCCAGCACCGTTGGGGCCGAGGACGCCATAGACCCCGCCGCGCGGAATGGTCAGGCTGAGCCCGTCAAGGGCACGGACCGAACCATAGGTCTTGGTCAGGTTGCGGGTCTGGATCACATCGCTCATGGCGCGAGAGTGGCGCGACCGGGGCGGCGGGGCAAGCCGCCTGCGGATTAAGGTTCTGCAACGTCGCCGAAGGGTGGGCGCGGGGTCGGCATGCCGAAGGCGATGAGGTCGCCGTCGGGGGCCAGGACGATCAGCTCGCGCTGGCCATAGGCCTTGTCGGCCGGGCCGTGGACGTCGCCGGGCGGCAACCCGTCGAGCCGGGGCTTCAGCTCAGCGTACAGAACGTCCACGTCGCGGACGTCGATGTAGTAGCGGAAGGTCCGCTCGGGCGGGCTCGATCGCGGGCAGTCCCGCTGGAGCAGGCGGAAGGCCGCGCCTTCGCGGCGGATGTAGGCATAGCCGGCCTCGCGGTAGGGGATCTGGAAGCCCAGGACATCGACGAAGAAGGCCAGGGCGGCCTCGATGTCATCCACGTGCATGAAGGGGGTGGCCTGGAGGATGTTGGACATGACCGCGTCTCCCGTTGCCGGCTTCCTATCATCCGGGCTTCCACGGCGTCGAGGAGCGCCGGTCGTCGTGACGGCGTCGCGGAAGGGGGCTAGGCATGCAGAGACCCCGGAGATGACCATGGCACCTAGACTGATCCTGTTCCTGCTGGCCCTGACGGTGTCGGGGTGCGCGAGTTGGCCGGCGGGGTTCGGGGGGAGCGGCAAGGCCGAGCGGCCGATCGTGGTGCTGGTCTCCATCGACGGGTTCCGGGCCGACTATATCGAGCGGGGGGCGACGCCGACCCTGTCGCGGTGGGCGAGAGCGGGGGCCTCCGGGTCGATGCAGCCCTCGTTCCCGACCAAGACCTTTCCCAACCACTATACGCTGGTGACGGGTCTGCGGCCCGACCACCACGGGATCGTCAACAACACCATGGTGGACCCCACCATCCCCGGCGTGACCTTCAGCCTGAGGAACGCCGACGCGGTGACGGACCGGCGCTGGTGGGACGATGGGGAGCCGATCTGGGTGACGGCACAGAAGGCGGGCCTGACCTCGGCGGCCATGTTCTGGCCGGGGTCGGAGGCCGAGGTTCGGGGGGAGAGGCCCAGCCTGTACGCCAAGTTTGACCAGGCGATGCCGGGCGATGCCAGGGTGGACCAGTTGCTGGCCTGGATGGACCTGCCGGATGACGGTGGGCCAGGAGCGGACCGGCCCGACATCGCGACCCTGTATTTCGACATCGTGGATACGGCCGGGCACGAGCACGGGCCGGATGCGCCCGAGGTGGCGACGGCCCTGGCCTCGGTCGATCAGTCGCTGGCGCGGCTGGAGGCAGGATTTCGGGCCCGGGGGCTGTGGAGCCGGGTCGTGGTCATCGTGGTGTCGGACCACGGGATGGTCCCGACCTCGCCGGAGCGGGTGACGCGACTGGGACCACTGGCCTCGTCGGCGGAGACGGCCTTCGTCCAGTACGGCGGGGCGATCGCCTCGATCGAGCCGTTGCCCGGCCATGAGGCGGCGGTGGCGGCCGAGGTGACGGGGCCGCACGAACACATGACCTGCTGGAAGAAGGCCGAGATTCCGGCGCGGTTCGCCTTCGGCACGCACCGGCGGGTGCCCAGCCTGTTCTGCGTTGCGGAGCCCGGCTGGGCCATCCTGAAGGCCGACCAGACCTTCCGGGGGAATGGCGGCGGCGACCACGGCTATGACCATGAGGCACCCGAGATGCAGGCCATCTTCGTGGCCCACGGGCCGGGGGTCCGGCGCGGTGCCCGGATCGAGGGTCTCGAGAACGTGGACGTCCACGGCCTGATGGGGCAGCTGCTGGGGATCGCGGTCCCGGCCGATGACGGGGACCCGGCGCGGGCGGCAGGGATTCTGGGGGACTGAAGCCGGGCCGCGCCGCGAAAACAGGGTCTGAAAGGTCCGGAATGTCCGAAAATGTAAGGCGCGCCTTACATTTTCAGGGAGTTCGGACTCAAAAATGGAGTCCGAAGAGTCCGTTGAGTCCGGACTCCTTCGACTTCTGCGGGCCGGGCGGATGTCAAAGACCGAGGCGAACCGGCATCCTACCACGATGGCGAACGGCGCCAGGTCGAAA
>NZ_JBIIAY010000252.1:0-5032 GCF_044239655.1 Brevundimonas sp. | reverse complement strand
GGATTTGTAACCAGTCATCGCGGAAAGTGGGAAAATACAGCGGATTTGATCGATGAAAAGTATACTGAAATGGTGTTGTTCGTCGCTCAAATGCTCGAAATAGACATGGGTGATCTTTGGGCTATGCCCTACCCTGAATTTCTGCGGTTGCTGGTTAAAGCCGATGAAATCACAGAGATGAGAATGAACCAAATTGAAAAAGCAAAAAGCAAGTAGTAATTTTCCATAAATCAGGTTTTGTTAAGCCCGTGCTGAAAAGTGCGGGCTTTTTTATTTTGTTATTAAAAATATTATATTATCTTTGACCTATCCTTTGAACGGAGTGATGTACGCCCAAAGGAACAATTAGCAAATAAAATTGCTAACCTTGGCTGTCTGTACATCACCGGACAGCCTTTTTTATTTTAACTCATTATGAAAATCGAAAAAGTATTTGTTACGCCTGATTTTGCAAAATCAATATTGGCGACTGGTAATGTAAACAATAGGAGGATTGCAGAGCCAGTAGTAAAAAGATATGCTGCACAAATGGCAAATGGAGGATGGAGAGAAGACACGTGCGAACCTATAAAGATTGCAGAAAATGGAAGGCTTTTAGATGGACAACACAGGTTGCTTGCAATTGTTAGAGCTAACACAGGGGTTTATTTACATGTAGCAACTGGGTTAAACGAAAATATTTTCGACGTGATTGATACAGGTAAAAAAAGAACTGGCGGGGATGCACTTAGCATAATGAAAGTAAAAAACGGAATAACTATAGCGGCGGCAATACAGCTTCAAGATTGGGCATCTAAAAACAAAAATTCCGCAAGGAGCGTCCTTTTAAACCCAGAAATAGTTGAACATTATTTAAAGGATGCTGATTTATGGGATGAATGTGGGGCTATTAGTCAAAAACTAAGCAAAGACTTTAGCCGGGCATTGTCTCAGTCTTGGGTTTGTGGAGTTTTATTTTTATTTGCTAAAATCAACAAGGAAGATTCATTTGAGTTTGTCCAGCAAATTTGCACTGGCAAGGGTGTAAAAAATGACACAATGCATGTGCTGAGAAAGCGACTAATTGATTCTAGAATGTCTTCACAATACAAAATAGAAGACGTTATTAAGCTTGCATTTATTATTAAAACATGGAATTGCTTTAGAAAAGGGAATGAGCTTTCAATGTTAAAATACAAGCCAGTTGATGAACAATTCCCAACGCCATTATAGTTAATTGACTTATTTTACAACACGAGCCGGGTGGAAACACTCGGCTTTTTTATTTTGTCAAAATTGCATAACTTGCGACAAATAGTTAGCGATGGCAGATACAACTTTCCGGTTCAGGGTTGACGATACAAATGTCGAGCAAGTTATGTCCGATATTGCCGATCAAATCGAGCGTACCGATAACGAATATAAAAAGTTAGAGCAGGACGCAACAGGCGCACTCCAAGCCATTGCAGACAACACTGCAAAGACTTCAAAACAACTAGACCAATACGCCGGGCAAGTCGATAAAGCCGCAAAGAAAACCAAGGAAGCCGAACAAGAAACCGGGCGCTTTAGCCGGGGCTTGAAAACCTTGTTTGGTAACTTATCAGTTGGCGGGGTGTCGCTTAATGACTTATCCGATAGCTTGCAAAGCCTAAAAGGCGGGTTAAAAGATGTTGGCTCAAGTAGCCAAGGCGCAGCTAAGGACGCGGCGGGTGCTGCAAAAGGATTCGGTGTGCTTCGTCTTGGTGCATTGGCCTTGGTTGCCGTTGTTGGTGCTGCATTGGTCGCTGCGTTCTCGAAGTTCCAGGGCAACCTAGATAAAGTACGTGTAGGCTTGGCACAGGGCAAAATTGCGCTTGACATTGGCATAACCGCACTTGGTAAGTGGGGTAACCAGTTGATACAGGCCGCAACGGGTCAAAAGTCACTGAGGGATGCGGTAAGGGATGCGTCAGCGGAAACAGCGGATTTCAATATCCAGATCAGGCAACAAATCGCCCTTGAAGGTAAGCTTGAAACACAGCGTATTGGATTGGAGCGACAAAAGCAAGAACAGACCGCAACAGCCGCACTCAGAAAGCAAGAAATTGAGCAGTTGAACCTGATTGCGGATAATACAACCAAGTCATTTGCAGTCCGCGAAGCAGCAGCCAAACGCCGCGCCGCATTATCAGAACAGCAAGCAAAGGCAGATGAAAAACGGATTCTTACCGAAATCGGATTAAACGCGAGAATATCAGGCGGGCAAGAACAGCAAATCAAATCCTCAAAGCAGATTGTTGCACTATCAAAAGAAGGTACACTCACCACTGAGATCCTTGCAAAGCGAATTGAGCAATCAGGCATAAGTCAGGCCGAAGCATTCAAGAGGGCAACACAGATTTTCGCTCAAATTGGGGAGTTAGGTGACGCACAAGAAACTTTGCTTGGTATTCAATCCGAAGCATTCAACCAGGCGCAATCTATCCGGGCGGAGCAATCGCAAGCAGCAGCAGCCGAAAAACAGCGCATTGAAGGGCTACAAAAGTCTATCCAGGATCTACTCACTACAACCACAGAGGCACGGGTAAAACTTGGCGATGAAAACGACGGCATCCAATTGCAATTCGCGAATGCTACTGCTGAGGTCGAAAGGCTTCGAGCGGAATATACAAAACTTGCAAAAGAACTTGGAACAGGCGAAACCGCGCAAGATATTGAACGACTGTTCAAACCTTTACAGGATATTGCGGATATTGATTTTGAACGGGCTAGTTTTGGCAAGTCGCTTGAAGTTGTCACGGGGGGGCTGGAGCGATTGTTAAAAGCCGCTACCGATCCAGTAACCGGAAACATTACCGATCTTGTTTCTTCCCAAACCGCAAAGCCATTAGCTGAACGATTACGCGCCGATGGGCTGGAAGCGGGTAAAGCCCTTGCAGGGGCTATCACTCAGGGTCAAAGCTTGGAAGCGGCACGGCAAAAAGAAAAAGGAAACGAAGCAGCAAAGCAGTTGATAGGCCAACTTGCACCGGAAGCCATAAACGCATTTTTTGAAGCCGAACAAGCCCGGTTTGAGCTACGGATAGCTCAACAAGACGCACTAATCGGAAAGATAAATGAACGCCTTGAGGTTGAAAAGAAAGCACTGGAAGAACAGCAGAAGTTGGCCGATGAAGGATTAGCCAACGATCTAGACGGGGCGAAGAAACGTGTAGCAGAACAGGAGCGTCTACTTCGAGACAGTGAAAACAAAAAGCTAGACATCGAACGCAAGGCAGCGAATCAACGAAAGATCATTGCAGCCGGGCAACAGGCAGTTGAATTGACATTAGCCGTTGCAAAACTGATTAGTGCAGAAGCTTCAAAGGGCTTAATTGGTCTTGTATTGGCCGTTGGCGGTTTGGCGATCATTTCCCGACTAGTTGCCGCTGGGCGATCTCAGGCAGCAAGCGAGGCAGGACGCACCCAAAACTTTGCCACTGGTACGGAGCGCGTACGGGGTGAAGGAACGTGGACAAGTGACAGCGTACCCGTCAACCTATCCAAGGATGAACGAGTATTGAAGTCCAGCGACAACGCCCGTTTAGGCTTTGAACGGATGTCAAACAAGCAATTGGTGCATTATGCCTTGCTTGGTCAGCGTGTACACTCTGACCCGCTGTTTGCCTTTGCTATGGGGTTACGTGGGCAACAAAGCAAGTTGGAAGAAAGTAAACTGTCCTTGCAAGTTGATGTAATGAAGGACGCATACAAAGAAGCCGCACTGATGGCAGCAGA
Source organism: Brevundimonas sp. (assembly GCF_044239655.1). Lineage (GTDB taxonomy): Bacteria > Pseudomonadota > Alphaproteobacteria > Caulobacterales > Caulobacteraceae > Brevundimonas. The sequence goes on along the minus strand of NZ_JBIIAY010000252.1, from coordinate 1,294 downwards.
TAAGCAAATCGACTATTGGCGGACACGGCCTATCCAGTACCGGAATGACGCGGGGGAAATGGTCACGGAATGGAAGGAGGGGAATAGGGTTGTGAGGCAGATTGATGTTATTGGTGAGGTGGAAGTAATTACCCCTTGATCCACTCAACTATCAAGGAAATAATAACGAATACGACGGGAGCAAGCAGAAGAAAAACCAGCACGATTATGGCAGCATGTTGGTTTATTTTTTTTGGTTTAAAAATTCAAAAATCGCCTTGATTAAGTCTAGTAAAGACTTCCAAAACATCACCTCAATGTACAGTGTGATGATCAATAAAATCAAGATCGCAGATAAAAGAATAAGCAGTGGTGTCATTTTGCTTGATTTGATTGATGATAAAAAGCCCCTTTCGGGGCGGGGTTAAATTGAGTCTTGAATATATTTTTTTACTTTAGCCTCAATATATAGGCGTTGGCGGCGAACATCCATTTTTATCCCATCGCCTTGAGTAAGGAAAAAGAGAATGTCATAAGAGACTTTGGATATATCATCGACAAACCCCTCTTGAGTCACGATGTCTTGCATCTCTTTTTCTACATTGCCTTTTGCTAAGGCAATCATCATTTCGGCGGTAAATTGTGCTTGGCTCATATCGTTTGATTTTGTACCTCAATATTCAATTTTTAAACCCACTTCACAAATACCCAAAACATGGTATTTTTACCACCTAAAAATTCAGTTTGTTTTATTCGCAAATGTTTCATACTTTTGTAAGCAAATAAGTGATTATGGATCTGAGTGTATTTTTCAACGACGACCGGGTTAAGAAGTTCAAAACGCACATCGTTATGAAGTCGGTAGGCGTTGAAGCGGGTGACCAGTACAAGGGGTATGCGATCCCTCCAAAGAAAGATGAAAACGGCGATCCGGCGCATGAATTATTTGCCATCAAGAACAAGCAATCAATGATTGATCTTGGTTGGGTTGAAGTAAAGCAAGTTCCAGAACCAACCGACGCGAAAACAACCCGTAAAGCAAAAGACAATGTGGAAGGATAACCTAAGTGGAGCAACATACACGCAAAGCGATTACGACGTAATGCAAGTCAACCCAGTATACAAAAACCTTGTTGCCCGTTTGGTTGAATTGCCGTCTGCCCCTGCTCCATTGGATGCCCTACCCGACCAGGATAGTAAAGCAGAACTGAATGAAAATAGAGTTGACGCTCCAACAACTGGCAAGGCTGACCGAAAAAAAGGTTGATGATCTTGAATTGTTGTTGAAAGGTGAGGATGGAGAACCTCTTGAAAA
>NZ_JBIIAY010000058.1:0-18787 GCF_044239655.1 Brevundimonas sp. | reverse complement strand
CGCGCGGCGAGGCCGGGTCGGCCGCCGTGGACTCCGAATCCGCTCGTATCCGTCTGGCCAAGCTGCTTCAGGCCTCGGGCCTGGACGAGACCCGCCCGACCCAGTCCGACTATGCCGCCGAAGCCGCCTATGCCTTTTCGCCCCGCAACGAAGAGGGGCGGCCCCGCGTCCTGCTGGCCGAGGCCGGGACCGGCACGGGCAAGACGCTGGGCTACCTCGCCGCCGCCTCCGTCTGGGCCGAGCGCAACCAGGGGGCCGCCTGGGTCTCCACCTATACCCGCGCCCTGCAACGCCAGATCGACCGCGAGAGCGCAGCCCTCTGGCCCGATCCCGAGGTGCGCAAGAAGAAGACCGTCGTGCGCAAGGGCCGCGAGAACTACCTCTGTCTGCTGAACCTTCAGGACATGGTTCAGGCGGCCCAGTTGGGCAACGGCGACCTGATCGGCCTGGCCCTGACCAGTCGCTGGGCCCTGCACAGTCGCGACGGCGACATGACCGGCGGCGACTTCCCCGGCTGGCTGCCCGGCCTGTTCGCCGTGGGCGCGGGCCAGCAGGCGTCGGCGGGCAATCTGGTGGATCGGCGCGGCGAATGCGTCCACGCCGCCTGTCCCCACTACCGCACCTGTTTCGTGGAAAAGACCATTCGCGCCAGCCGCCGCGCCGATCTGGTCGTCGCCAACCACGCCCTGGTCATGACCCAGGCCGCCTTCGACGGGGCCCGCACCGCGCGCGGCCTGAAACAGGATAACGAGACCGCCGCCCTGAAACGCATCGTCTTCGACGAGGGTCACCACCTGTTCGACGCGGCCGACAGTGCGTTCTCCGCCTGTTTGTCGGGTCAGGAGGCGGCCGAGCTGCGCCGCTGGATCCGGGGGCCGGAGGGGCGCGGGCGGCGGGGCAGGGGGCTGGAACAGCGTCTCGGCGACCTCGTCGGCGACGACTCGGCCGCGCAAAAGGCGCTGCAGGACGCCATCCGCGCCGCCGCCGCCTTCCCCGGCGAAGGCATCTCCGGCCGCATCGCCCCGCCGTCCGGCGAGGTGAACCCCGTCGGCCCGATCGAACAGTTCCTGATGGCCGCGCTGGAACAGATCCGCGCCCGCACCTCGGAGGCCGCCTCGTCCGCGTCGTCGGAGTTCGGCACCGAATGCGCCGTCCGCCCGGCGACCGAGCCCCTGCTGGAGACCGCGCGCGGTGCGGCCCAGGCCATCGCCGCGCTCGAAGCGCCTTTGCTGGCCCTGGCTCGCCATCTGGAAGACATCCTCGACGACGAGGCGGCCGAGCTGGAACCCGCGTCCCGAGCCCGGATCGAGGGGGCCCTGCGCGGTCTGGACCGTCGCGCCCGCATGACCCTGCCCGGCTGGCGCTCCATGCTGGCCGCGCTCCAGGACGCGGGTGACCAGCCCGATCCGGACTTCGTCGACTGGCTGTCGGTCGAGACGGCGTTCGGTCGCATCCACGACGTAGCCCTGCGCCGCCACTGGATCGATCCGACCGTGCCGCTGGAGGCCGCCGTCATCCTGCCCTCGCACGGCGTACTCGTGACCTCGGCGACCCTGTCGGATCCCCTGGCCGAGGCCGGCGGCGGTGACCCTTTCGATATGGCGCGGATGCGCACGGGTTCGGCCCGGCTGATCGACCCGCCGCGAACGCTGAAGGTCGAGAGCCCCTTCGACTATGCCTCGAACAGCCGGGTCATCGTCGTCACCGACGTGGCCAAGGACGACCCGCGCCAGACGGCGGCGGCCATGCGCGAACTGTTCCTGGCGGCCGGGGGAGGCTCGCTGGGCCTGTTCACCGCCATTCGTCGCCTGAAGGCCGTCTACGAACGCCTCGGCCCCGACCTGGCGAAACATCAGATCCCCCTTTATGCCCAGCACGTCGATCCGCTGGAGGTCGGTGCCCTGGTCGACATCTTCCGCGCCGAACAGGACAGCTGCCTGCTCGGCACCGATGCGGTCCGCGACGGTGTCGACGTGCCCGGCCGGTCCCTGCGTCTGCTCGCCTTCGACCGCGTCCCTTGGCCCCGTCCCGACCTGTTGCACAAGGCGCGGCGGCTCAAGTTCGGCGGAGAGGCCGCCGGCAACTCCTCGTCGGGGGGGCGCGGCTATGACGACAGCCTGGCCCGCGCCCGAATCGCCCAGGCGTTCGGTCGGCTGATCCGCCGCGCCGACGACAAGGGTGTCTTCGTCATGCTGGACGCCGCCACCCCCACCCGCCTGTTCGCCAGCCTGCCCCCCGGTGCCGAGGTCCAGCGCATGGGTCTGGTGGATGCGATCGAGCTGACGAAGGGGTTTCTGGGGTAGAGGCACAGCTCCCCAACGGCGCAGGTGTGTAGTCCCAAACTTTTACTGCAGCCAGCGCCCCGGATCGACGGGGCGGTCTTCGCGGCGGAGTTCGAAATAGACCTCGCCGTCGGTGGCGGCCTTGCCCAGGCCCTGGCCGTCGGTGACGCGGGCACCGGTCTCGACCGAAACGCTGTCCAGACCCGCCAGGACGACGCGCCAGCCGGGGCCGAGGTCGAGGATCACGACCTGGCCCCAGCCGTTGAGCGGTCCCGCGTAGTCGACGACGGCGGAGGCGGGAGCGGACACGGTGCGGCCGTCACCCTTCCAGCGCAGGCCGGTCGATCCGTCGCCGAAACCGCCGCTGGGCAGGCCGGGCAGGGGCGAGGTCAGGCGGGCGCGACCGCCGGGCAGGCGGGTGGCGACGGGCTCCGCGTCCGTGTCGGGCGCTGATCCGACGGTGCCGCCCAGAGCCCGGATACGGGCCTCCAGCACGGCCGCGGCGCGCTCGCTGCGCTGGGCGTCGGCGCGCAGAACGGCCAGCAGGGCGGTCTTGCGCGTGGTCAGGGCCTCGATCTCGCCGCGCCGGTCGCCCTGGGCACTCTCGACGGTCAGAAGGCGTTCGCTGGACAGGACGGCGAGGCGGCGGATGCGGGTGATCTCGGCCTGACGGTCGGCCAGAATCCGGGCACGACGGGCGAGGTCCGGGGTCATGGCCCGCATCAGGATGGCGGCGCGGACCGTGTCGACGGCCTTGTCGGACGGGATCAGAAGGGGTGGTGGCGGGCGCCGGCTCATCATCTGCAGGGCCGACAGCAACCGGCCCTGAACGGCGCGCTCCCCCGACAGATCCGCGACCAGGGCCGTTTCCTGACGGGCCAGTTCGGACAGGCGGGCGCGCTGGGCATTCAGCTGGGCGTCGTCGGTGTCGCGGGCCTGACGCAGGGCGGACAGCTGGCGCTCCAGAGCCGCCAGCTCGGACTGTGCATCGACGGCGTCGGCGCGCAGGCGACGAGCGCGAACCTGTTCGTCGCGATACTCGGCCTGGAGCGAGCGCAGGTCGGTGGCTTGGGTGTCTCCGGTCTCGAGGGCCTGATCCTGGGCACGCAGGCTCGCGGCCGGGCCGACGGCGAGCAGGATCAGCAGGGCGGTGGCGAACCGTTTCATCAGTCGCGATGATAGGGTGATCCGGCCAGGATCGTCACGGCCCGATAGACCTGTTCGGCCAGCATGGCGCGGGCCAGGGCGTGGGGCCAGGTCTGGGGCCCGAAGGCCAGGGTCGATCCGGCCGCCGCCAGCACGCTGGGGTCCAGCCCGTCGGCGCCGCCGATGGCGAAGACCAGCCGCCGCTCGCCGCGATCCCGCAAGCCGGCGATGTGGTCGGCGAAGGCCCGGCTGGAATACGCCTTGCCCCGCTCGTCGCAGGCGATCAGGTGCGCGCCTTCTGCCGAGGCGAGGATCAGCTCGGCCTCTGGGGCCTTGCCGGGTTTCCGGGGGTCCAGGTCGATCAGGTCGAGCGGACCGAGGCCCAGGGCGCGGCCGGACAGGGTCGCTCGCTGGGCATAGTCGGCGGCGAGGGTGGCCTCGGGACCGCGACCCGGTTTGCCGATGGCGAGGATGGAGATTTTCATCGGTTATCCTTCTCCCCTTGCGGGAGAAAGTGGCCGAGCGCAGCGAGGTCGGATGAGGGGTCATGCCGTCGCGACAGCTTGAGCGCCATCTCCCCAGCCCAGTGTTCCGTGTGACCCCTCATCCGTCAGCCTTCGGCTGCCACCTTCTCCCGCAAGGGGAGAAGGAAACCTAGACCGCCGTCGGCGTGCGGTGGGCGCTGTCGACGGCCCAGATCTTTTCGATGTTGTAGAACATCCGCACCTCGGGCCGGAACAGGTGGATGATGACATCCTCGGCGTCGATCAGAACCCAGTCGCAGTGCGGCAGGCCCTCGACCTTGGCCTTGCCGAGGCCGTGTTCCTTGAGGGTGCGCAGCAGGTGGTCGGCCAGGGCACCGACGTGGCGGTGCGAGCGGCCAGAGGCCACGATCATGGTGTCGGCCATGGGCGACTTGCCCTTGAGATCGATCAGGACGATGTCCTGGGCCTTGTCGTCGTCGAGCTTGGCGAGGATGGCGGTCTCAAGGGCATTGCTGCCAGCCGGAAGCACGCCGCGGTGCTCACCGGACCGGGGACCGTCGAAACCCGAAGCCTCTTCCCCGTCTTCGGCGTGGATGGGCTCGAAATCGTCCATCTCGTGGGCCGTGTTGGAAACGGCGTCGTCTTGCGTATCGTACGCGGGCGAGGGGGTCAGCGGAGGGCTCCGGGGTGGTGACTAAAGCGGGTCTCTAGCACAGATGGGGCGCTAGGTCACCTGACTCAAGCGGAGCCGGTCCGGGCGGCCCTGCGGATCGCGGTCGAGGAGCTGAGATTCAGCGGCGCCGTCAGATAGGTCCAGGCCGGGGCGGTCATGTCGGCCAGCACCCGCGCCTCGTCCGAGGAGACCCGGAAACCGGCGAACCGACGCGCCGCCGGGGCCGCACGGCTTTCCAGCATCGAGCCCGGCCGGGCGACCACCGCCACCGGCATCATCCGCATGATGTCGGTCCAGCCGCGCCAGCGATGAAAGCTTTCGAGATTGTCCGAGCCCATCAGCCAGACGAAATGCACATTGGGATAGCGGGCCCTGAGCGTGCGCAGGGTGTCGATGGTCCAGGTGGTGCCCGCGCGGGTCTCGAAATCCGAGACGATCATGGCGGGGCCGTGGGCGTGGGCCCGGGCCGAGGCCATGCGCTCGGCCAGGGGCGCGGTCTCGTGCCGGCCCTTCAGCGGGTTCTGGGGCGAGACCAGCCAGACGACGCGGTCGAGTTGCAACCGGCTCATGGCGGTCTCGGCGACGTGGGCGTGGCCGTCGTGGGCCGGGTTGAACGAGCCGCCGAACAGGCCGACCCGCATCCCGGGCGCGAGGCTCAGCCCGTCGCGCAACGCCCCGGCGCGGGGGCCGGACGTCTGGGGAGCGGGACCGGCGTGGAAGAAGGACAAGGCGGTCGGCGCTCGGCGTTACGAGAAGGGCGGCTTATGCTCAGTCTTGCGCTAACACGCCGGGAACGGACTGTCGCGTCAGATTCCTTGACGCGGTGCAGCAGAGACCGAGGCCTTCAGGGGGCCCAGCCCGCGGCGGTGCTCGGGATCACGTCGCCCTCTTCGTCGATTTCGCCACGGTTCTTGCGCACCTCGGCCCAGGCGGCGCGGAGCAGTTCGGACACGCCTTCGCCCGAGACGCCCGAGACCAGCATGGGCCGCTTGCCGGATGCGGCCTCAAGCTCGGCGGCCTTGGCCTCGCGTTCGTCGGGGGACAGGGCGTCGATCTTGTTCAGCGCCAGGATCTCGGTCTTGTCGGCCAGGCCCTCGCCATAGGCATCCAGTTCGCCGCGGATGATGCGATAGGCGCTCGCGACATCGTCCTGGGTGCCGTCGACCAGATGGATCAGCGAGGCCGAGCGTTCGACGTGACCCAGGAACCGGACGCCGAGGCCCGCGCCCTCGGACGCCCCCTCGATCAGGCCGGGGATGTCGGCGATGACGAACCGCTCGCCGGGGCTCAGATCGACCATCCCCAGGTTGGGGGCCAGGGTCGTGAACGGATAGTCGGCGATCTTGGGCCGGGCCGCCGAGGACGCCGCCAGGAAGGTCGACTTGCCCGCGTTGGGCAGGCCCGCCAGGCCGATGTCGGCGATCAGTTTCAGCCTCAGCCAGATCCACATCTCCTGGCCTTCCTGGCCGGGATTGGCGTGGCGCGGGGCCTGGTTGCCCGGCCCCTTGAACCGGACATTGCCCCAGCCGCCATTGCCGCCGCGCAGCAGGCATTCGGACTGGCCGATCTCGGTCAGGTCCAGCACGACCGTCTCCTTGTCCTCGCCCAGCACCTGGGTGCCGACGGGAACCTTGAGCACGACGTCCTCGCCCTTGGCGCCGTGCATCTGGCGGCCCTGGCCGTGGTGGCCGGTGTCGGCCTTGAAATGCTGGCGATAGCGATAGTCGATCAGGGTGTTCAGCCCCTCGACCGCCTCGATCCAGACTGAGCCGCCATTGCCGCCGTCGCCGCCGTCCGGCCCGCCGTTGGGGATGAATTTCTCGCGCCGGAACGAGACGGAGCCCGCCCCGCCATTGCCGGAACGGATGTAGATCTTGGCCTGGTCGAGGAATTTCATCGGGGAGACTTTTTAGGGCGCTAACGCTCGCGACGCGGTCGCTCGCTGCTTGAGCGCAGGCCCTATAGCCGAAGAGAGCGGCGATTTACAGGCAGGCGGACTTCCTTCTCCCCTTGCGGGAGAAGGTGGCAGCCGAAGGCTGACGGATGAGGGGTAGCTCGGTGTCGAGGGTGAGTGCTTTCGACGCCGACATCAAAGATTGGCGTGACCCCTCATCCGACCTCGCTTCGCTCGGCCACCTTCTCCCGCAAGGGGAGAAGGAGCTATGCTTTCCGGACGAACTCGGTCCGGAGGACGAGGCCGCGCACCTTGTCGACATTGGCCTCGATCTCGGCCTCGTCGTCGGTCAGGCGGATGTTCTTGACCAGGGTGCCGCGCTTCAGCGTCACCCCGCCCGATCCCTTGACCTTGAGGTCCTTGATCAGGGTCACGCTGTCGCCGTCGGCGAGAAGGTTGCCGTTGGAATCCTTGGTCGGGGTGTCGGTCATCCGCGCCCCTTACGCCTCCGGAACATTCGCGTCGAGTTCATCCAGCCAGACCCGCGCATTGCCGTCCGAGGGTGCGCGCCAGTCGCCGCGGGGGGACAGGGAGCCGCCGGTCACGACCTTGGGGCCGTTGGGCAGGGCCGAGCGTTTGAACTGGCTGGTCTGGAAGAAACGGATCAGGAATTTGCGCAACCAGAATTTGATGGTGGCCAGGTCGTATTCGACCTTCTCCTCATCCGGCGTGTTGATCGGCCAGGCCCCGCGCGAGGCGTCGCCCCAGGCCTGATGGGCCAGATAGGCGACCTTTGAGGGCTTCAGTCCAAAGCGGGTGATGTAGAACAGGAAGAAGTCGTTCAGCGCATAGGGGCCGACGGTGGCCTCGGTGGACTGGATCTTCCCGTCCGCGCCGGCGGGGACCAGTTCGGGCGAGATTTCGGTGTCGAGGATGGCGTTCAGGGTGTCGGCGGCGCTGGCCATGTCGTCGCGGTCCGCGACCCAGCGGATCAGGTGCCGGATCAACGTCTTCGCCACCCCGCCGTTGACGTTGTAGTGGCTCATATGGTCGCCGACGCCATAGGTGGCCCAGCCGAGCGCCAGTTCCGACAGGTCGCCGGTGCCCAGCACGAAGCCGTGGTTCTGGTTCGCCAGCCGGAACAGATAGTCGGTGCGCAGGCCTGCCTGCACATTCTCGAAGGTGATGTCGTGGACCGGCTGTCCGTCGGCGAACGGATGGCCGATGTCCTTCAGCATCTGTTCGGCGGCGGGGCGGATGTCGAGTTCCGCGCCGGTGACGCCGAGCGCCGTCATCAGGCTCCAGGCATTGGACTTCGTCCCGTCCGAGGTCGCGAAGCCCGGCATGGTGAAGGCCAGGATATCGGTCCTCGGCATCTGAAGCCGGTCGAAGGCGCGACAGGCGACCAGCAGGGCCTGGGTCGAATCCAGCCCGCCCGAGACGCCGATGACGATCTTCTTCGACCCCGTCGATTTCAGGCGCCGCATCAGGCCCTGAACCTGGATGTTGAACGCCTCGTAGCAGTCCTGATCCAGCCGGGCGGGATCGTCGGGGACGAAGGGGAAGCGGTCGAGGGGGCGGAGGAGGGGGCCGGTCACCACCGACTCCTGCGCCTCGAACGGCACGACGGTCGCCGCCTCGCCCTCGTTGCGGACGCATTCGGCGAAGGTGCCGTTGCGCAGCCGGTCCAGGCCGATCCGGTCCACGTCCACATCGGCCACGGTCAGGTGCGAGGTCAGGGCGAACCGCTCGCCCTCGGCCAGCTTGGCGCCCAGTTCATGGATGGTCGTCTGACCGTCCCAGGCCAGGTCGGTAGTGCTCTCGCCCCAACCCGAGGCGGTGAAGACATAGGCGGCAATAGCGCGCGACGACTGGCTGGCGCTCAGCATGGCCCGTTCGTCCGCCTTGCCGATGACGATGTTCGACGCCGAAAGGTTCAGCAGGATGCGGGCGCCGGCGAGCGCGGCGCGGGTCGAGGGCGGCTGCGGCGCCCAGAAGTCCTCGCAGATCTCGACCGCGAAGACGAAGCCCGGCCGGTTCACGGCCTCGAAGATCAGACCGGGCGCGAAATCCACCGTCTCGCCGTTCAGGACGACGCTGTCCTCGGTCCGCGCCGGGGCCGGGGCGAACCAGCGTTTCTCGTAGTACTCCCGGTAGTTGGGCAGATAGGTCTTGGGGATCACCCCCAGCACCTCGCCGCCGCCGATCGCGACCGCGCAGTTGAACAGTGCGTCGCCGCTGCGGATCGGCGCCCCGATCACGGCGACCACGCCGGTCTCCTCCGTCACCGCCGCCAGCCGCTCGATCTGCGCCTCCACCTCCTCCAGCAAGGCCGCCTGCATGTGCAGGTCGTCGATGGCGTAGGCGCTGAGGGATAGTTCGGGGAAGACGATCAGGTCGACGCCCTGTTCGGCCGCCTGACGGATCAGGGCCTCGTGTTCGGCGGCGTTCGCCTTTGGGTCGGCGATATGGACGACCGGGGTCGCGGCGGCGACGCGGACGAAGCCGTGGGTGCGGGCGCTGAAGAAGGGGTGGGCTTCGGGCATCAGATTTTCCGCTCATCCCGGTTTGGATGAAGTCGAACCCTTCTATCAGTCCGGCGCGACGACACCAAAACGCGCGTCCTTCTCCCGCAAGGCGAGAAGGATTCGATCCCTGCGTGACGGCGTCCCATCCGCCCGCTAAAGCCCTGCCTATGAACGATACCCCCAAGAAGGGCTGGTTCCAGCGTCTGTCGGACGGTCTGGCGCGGTCCTCCAAACAGATCACCGAGACGGTCGTCGGCGGCATGACGAAGGAGCCGCTCGACGAGGCGGCGCTGGAGCGGCTGGAAGAGCATCTGCTCGAGAGCGACCTGGGCCCCGCCGCCACAGACCGGATCGTCGAACGCTTCCGCGCCCTGCGCTTCGGCAAGGTGTCGGACGAGCGCGAGGTCAAGGAGGCCCTGGCCGAAGCCGTTGCGGCTGAACTGCTCCCGAGGCAAGCCACCTTCGATCCGCTGGGGCCCGACGGCGTGGCGGGCGGCATCAAGCCCTATGTGGTGCTGTTCGTCGGGGTGAACGGATCGGGCAAGACCACGACCCTGGGCAAGATCGCCGCCGACCTGACCGGCAAGGGCGCCAAGGTGATGATCGTCGCCGGCGACACCTTCCGCGCCGCCGCGCGCGAACAGCTGAAGGTCTGGGCCGAGCGCGCGGGGGCCGATTTCGAGAGCCGCCGCGACGGCGCCGACCCCGCCGGGCTGGCCTTCGACGCCTATACCAAGGCGCGGGCCGAGAACTATGACGTGGTCCTGATCGACACCGCCGGGCGGCTGCAGAACAAGTCGGCCCTGATGGACGAACTGCTCAAGATCGTGCGGGTGCTCAAGAAGATCGAGCCGGAGGCGCCTCACGAGACCCTGCTGGTGCTCGACGCCACGGTGGGGCGCAACGCCCTGGCCCAGGAGCAGATCTTCGGGCGCACCGCCTTCGTCTCGGGCATCGTGATGACCAAGCTGGACGGCACGGCGCGGGGCGGGGTCCTGGTGCCCGTGGCCCAGGCGTCGGATGCGCCGCTGAAGCTGATCGGGGTCGGCGAGGGGATCGAGGACCTGCAACCCTTCGACGCCCGCGCGTTCTCTCGTTCACTGGTCGGGCTGGAGGACTGAATGAGCGACACCCATGAAACGGGCAAACCCCCCACCTGGGTGCGTCAGGTGGTGGATTTCGGGGCGCTGGCCGCCTTCGCCGCCGTCTATGTTTTCTTCCGCTATGTGAAGGGCCTGCCGGGGTCCGAGGCCCTGGTCCAGGCGACCTGGGGGCTGGTGGCGGGATCAGCGGTGGCCATCGCGGTCGGGCTGCTGGTCGAAAAGCGCCTGGCCCTGATGCCGCTGCTTGTCGGCGGATTCGCCCTGGTGTTCGGGGTCCTGACCCTGGTGTTTCAGGACGACCTGTTCGTGAAGCTGAAGGTGACGGTGCTGAATGCGTCCCTGGCCGTCGCCCTGCTGGGCGGGGTCTGGCTGAAGAAGGAGCCGCTGAAGGCGTTGCTGGGGTCGGTCATTCCGGTCAACGACCGGGCGTGGCGCATCCTGACGATCCGTTACGGATTCTATTTCGCGGCGGTCGCCATCGTGAACGAACTGGTCCGGTCCGAGGCCCTGGTCGGTTGGGCGGCGGCGCGCATGGGCATGGCGGATATCGATCCGGCCGACGTCTGGGTCAGCTTCCGCGGCGTGCTGTGGATCGCCTCGTCCGCCTTCGGACTGGCCAATGTGCCGCTGATCATGAAGAACCTGGTGTCGGACGCCCCGGTCGATGCGACAGCGCCGGCTCGACCCGATACCGCGCCCTGAGACGCACGGCTTTGCCGTTGTCGCGAAACCGTAAAGCCCGGCTGATAACCCTCCGTCCACGACATGTTAGTGGCGCTAACGCGCTTCGCGCTGCTTGAGCGCGGGGGCGATCGTCCGCCTCAAGGGAAGTTCGACCATGGTGAAGTCCGGCAAGTCGAAGCGCAGCGGGGCCCTGGCGGAATCGCCCAGCCATCTGATGCACCGGGTGCTGCAACTGGCGCTCGACATCTATTCCGAGGAAGCCGGTGCCGACGGCCCGACCCAGCGCCAGTTCGCGGTCATGGAGGCGGTCTCGGCCAAGAGCGGCCTGACCCAGACCGATCTGGTGCGCGCCACCGGCATCGATCGCTCGACCCTGGCCGACCTGGTGGCCCGGATGACGACCAAGGGGCTGCTGGAGCGCGAGAAGTCGGCGATCGACGCCCGCGCCAAGGCGGTGAAACTGTCCGAGGCCGGAACGGCCCTGCTGGAGGCCGCCCGCCCCCGTGTCGAGGCGGCCGATCGGCGAATCCTGGCCCTGCTGCCCAAGGGCAAGCGCGAGGGGTTCATCGAACTTCTGTCGGATCTGGCCAACGCCGCCGACGCCGCCCCCGATCTGGCCAAGGCCGAGGTCAAGGCGGCCAAGAAGTCCCAGAAGGAGGCCAGGAAGGCCGAGAAACTGGCGCGCAAGGCGGACGGCACCGACAAGGCGGCGCCCGGTGATCCCGAAAAGGTCCGGCCGGTGAAGAAGGACAAGAAGCCCAAGAAGGCCAAGGCGCCGGTCGTGGCGGTCGAACCCGTCTCCTGACGCAGGGCTCCCGGCGGCCGAGGCTTTACAGCCGGGCGCGATGGGTACAGATTTCCTTTCAGGCCGCCGAAGAGCGGTCGGGAGGTTACGATGGCTGTGCTCGACTGGATCGTCGATTTCGTGTCGCCCGGAGTCTGTCGGTCGCGACCGGGTGAGCCCCGGATTCTGGCGATCGATATGTGCCCCGTGACCTATGGCTACTGGTTCGTCGAGGAAGACGCCGAACCGCCTGTGCCCGAGGCTGCGCCCGTCAACTGACGCCGGCCGTGTCGGCGCGGTCGTTCAGACCCTGATATCGAGAAGACTGCCGGGCCGGACGGGGCGATCGCCCTGTGCGGCTTTTGGTGCTTCGGCCGCGGCCGGCGCAGGGGCGGCCGGTGCCTGGGCATAGCCGCCGACCTGGGCCATGGCGGCGCGAAAGAAGTCGGCCTGGGCTGCGCGGACAGCCGGCGCGGTGCCGCCGGTCGGGGCGGGGATCGCGGGCAGGTCGGGACGGATCGTGCTCATGCGCTATGGTTAACGCGCGTCGGGCGGAAAAGGGTTAACGCCGGTTTCGGCGGAGCGCAGCGACAGCTCCAACCGATGCCCTCCGTGCAGACGCAGGTTCATCACAAAGGACACCAAGGAATCACCAAGGACACGAGACGGGGCCGAAGAGGTTTCGAGGTCGCGACCGGCAATCCGATATGTGCCCGGAATGAAGGGCGGCTTTGCCGCCATTTCGCTTCTCGGTGAGACCGCGCTCGATGGGTACAGTCCGCAGCGACGTGTGCGATCTCTTGGTGATCTTCGTGATCCCTTGGTGTCCTTTGTGATGAACCCTTTCGCCTATTGCGACGGCCGCGACCGCTGGGTCGCCGTGGGCGGCAGGCGGGGCGGGGCGACGAGGGCGGCGACCAGGCGGTCCACGTCGGCGTCGGTCAGCAGGGGCCCTGAGGACTTGGCCACGACCCGGCCCATGGCGTCCACCGCGAAGCTTTCGGGCACCCCGGAGACGCCGAGGTCGAGACCGGCCCGGCCCTCGCGATCGACCAGGACCATGGCATAGGGATCGCCCAGTTCGTCGAGGAAGGCCTGGGTCGCCTCGGGCTCGTCCTTGTAGGCGATGCCGACGACGGCGATGCCGCGCTCTTTCAGGGCCAGCAGCCGGGGATGCTCGATCCGGCAGGGGGCGCACCAGGAGGCGAACAGGTTGACGATCATCGGCCGTCCGACACCGGCGGTGCGGATGTCCACGTTCTGGGGGCCCGCCACGCCGCCGGCGAGGATGGGCAGGACGGTCTCGGGCACCGTCTGGCCCACGGCGGCGTCGGGCTTGTAGGCCGGGTCGCGCTTCAGCGACCAGCCGATGAACAGGGCGGTCAGGGCGACGAGCGCCACCAGGGGGATCACCGCGAGCCAGCGGTTCATTGTTCTGGCCCTACCGCGCTCTGCGCTACTTGAGGGCGGCCTTCGGCGGTGTCCTCCTTGTCGAGCCGACGCAGTTCAGCCTTCCAGCGGCGCGCGGCGACGACGACGCGGACGACCAGGCCGGCGAGGACCAGGGCGCTGATGCCCCAGGCGGGCCAGACGAAGGCGGCGTAGGGGGTCATGTCGAGGTCGGGCATGGCTTCAGGCTCCCACGGCGGCGCGGGCGCGCAGGGTCAGGACGCGGCGGCGGGTCACCTCGGTGCGGATCGCCGTCAGCCAGATGGCCAGGAACAGGGCGCCGTATGCGGCCATCATCGTCAGGAGCGGAGTCAGGAAGACTGGGTCGAGGCTGGAGCCCCCCGCGCGCAGCAGCGACGCCGGCTGATGCAGGGTGTTCCACCAGTCGACCGAGAACTTCACGATCGGCAGGTTGATGAGCCCGACCAGACCCAGGACGGCGGCGGCGCGCCCGGCCTTGGTCTCGTCGTCGATCGAGGACCGCAGCGCCATATAGCCGAGGTAGAAGAGGAACAGCACGAGCACGCTCGTCAGCCGCGCGTCCCAGACCCACCACGTCCCCCACATGGGCTGACCCCAGAGCGAACCGGTGATCAGGGCCAGGGCCGTAAAGGCCGCGCCCGGCAGGGCGGCGGCGCGGGCGGCGGCGTCGGCCAGCGGATGGCGGAACACCAGGGCGAAGAAGCTGGAAATCCCCAGAGCCGCATAGACCATGGTGCCCAGCGACGCGGCCGGGACGTGGACGAACATGATCCGCACCGTGTCGCCCTGCTGATAGTCGCCGGGCGCGGTGAAGCTGAGCCAGGTTCCGACGGCCAGCAGCGCTGCGGCGACGGCCCACAGCCAGGGCACCAGCGGGCCGGTGAAGCGCATGAAGCGGGCAGGGTTGGCGAGGCCGAACATGGCGGTCCGCTTACGCGCCACGCCCCTCAGCGGCAAGCGCGCCGGTGGTCGCGGCCGTCGCCCCGGACCGGCCGAGCACGGACTCGATGATCCTTCGATAAGCGCCGGTCAGGGCCACGATCTCTTCCACCGGCACCCGTTCGTCGAACTGGTGCATGGTCTGGCCGACCAGACCCAGCTCCAGAACCGGGCACAGGCTGCGGATGAAACGGGCATCGGAGGTGCCGCCGGTGGTCGAGGCCTCGGGGCGCCGACCCAGTTCGGCCTCGACCGCGTCCTGGACCGCCGTGACGAACGGCCCATGCGGGGTCAGGAAGGCCTCGCCGGAACACATATGCTCCAGCGTGATCTCCAGCCCGCTCTCGGCCGCCACCCGGGCCGCCTCCGCGTCCAGATGCGCGATCAGGCCGTCGCCGGTCTGGGCCGGGTTGAAGCGGATGTTCAGCCGCGCCTTCGCCTGCGCCGGGATCACATTGGTCGCGCCGTTGCCGATGTCGATCGTGGTGATTTCCAGATTCGACGGCTGGAAGGCCTCATAGCCCTCGTCCACCACCCAGGCGTCCAGCCGGGCCAGCAGCCGGACCAGCACCGGGGCCGGATTGGCCGCGCGATGGGGATAGGCGACGTGACCCTGACGGCCGTGGACGGTGATCCAGGTGTTCAGCGAGCCGCGCCGGCCGATCTTGATCATGTCGCCCAGCAGGTTTTGCGATGACGGCTCGCCGACCACGCAGGCGTCGATGACTTCCCCTTCGGCCAGCAGGGTTTCGACCACCCGCTTGGTGCCGTGCAGGGCCGGGCCTTCTTCGTCGCCGGTGATGAGGAAGGAGAGTGATCCCCCCGGTTCACCGTCAGCCAGCACGGCGGACACCGCCGCGACCCAGGCCGCGATGCCGCCCTTCATGTCCGCCGCGCCCCGGCCGTACAGGATCCCGTCGCGGATCTCGGCCTCGAACGGATCGGCGGACCAGCCGGCCTCGGCCCCCGTCGGGACCACGTCCGTATGGCCGGCGAAGCACAGGTTGGGCGAGGCGGTCCCGCGCCGGGCATAGAGGTTCTCGATCCGGGCGTGGACGCCTTCGCCCCCCGGTCCCTCGAACGGCATCCGGCGACAGGTGAAGCCCAGCCCCTCCAGCATTCTTTGCAGCAGGTCCATGGCCCCGGCGTCGGCGGGGGTCACCGACGGGCGGCGGATCAGGGCCTGGGTCAGTTCGACAGGATCAATGACAGGAGTTGATGCGGCGCTCATGGACCTATGCTTTAGGGACGTTGCGCGACTGCGAGAAGGCCCTGACGGCCGGGAAGGGGACGCCGATGCCGAAGATCGATCTGGATGCGGCTCCGACCGGGCACGGAACCTCCTATCCCGAGGCCTTCGCCGGCCCATGTCTGCCGCGTCGACGCTCGCGACTGGGCGATGCGGCGGGGCTGGACCAGTTCGGGGTCAATCTGTTGCGCCTGCCGGTCGGGGCCTGGTCGAGCCAGCGCCACTGGCATCTGACCGAGGACGAGTTCGTCTGGGTGGTGTCGGGCGAGGTCGTGCTGGTCGAGGGGCTGGAGGGCGAACCGCTGACCGAGACGGTGCTGGTCGCGGGCGACTGCGCGGGGTTCAAGGCGGGCGTTCCGAACGGCCACCGGATCGAGAACCGATCGGGGGCCGAGGCGGTTCTGCTGGAGGTCGGGACGCGCAATCCGACCGGCGACGGGGCCGACTATCCCGGTATCGACATGGTCCTGCCGCTCGGCGCGGACCGCTATTTTCACCGGGACGGCTCGCCGTACCCCAAGCATGATCGGCGCACGTGAGTACCGAGACACTCGAGACCGGCCCTGCCGTCCCTCCCCTTCCGCCGGCACCGCCTGAAGGGCCCGCAAGCCCGTGGGGCATTCGCGATTTCCGCCTGTTGTGGTTCGGGCGGGTGGTCGCCGTGCTGGCGATCCAGATCCAGTCCTCGGCCCTGCTGTGGCAGGTCTATGAGATCGCGCGCCGGGATCATCCGGTGGAGCAGGCCAGCCTGTATCTGGGTCTGGTCGGTCTTTGCCAGTTCCTGCCGCTGCTGGCCTTCACCCTGCCAGCCGGGGCCATGGCCGATCGGCGCGACCGCAAGAAGACGGTGTGGATCTCGGTCCTGGTCGAGGCCAGTTGCGCCGTCGGTTACCTGCTGATGGCGCTGCACGGTTCGCCGCCCCTGTGGGGGCTGCTGATCGTGGCCGCCGTGTTTGGGGCGGCGCGGGCCTTCCTCGCCCCGGCCAGCCAGGCCTTCCTGCCCATGGTCGTCGGCCGTCGTGCCCTGCCGCCCGCCATCGCGGCCCAGTCGATCGCCTTCCAGACCGGCGCCATCGCGGGCCCGGCCCTGGGCGGGGTGATCGTCGGGGTCAATGTGCCCCTGGCCTATGCGGTGTCGCTGGGTCTGTTCCTGATGGGTGCCGCCGCCTTCATCCTGATCCGCACCGGCGGCAAGCCCGCGCCCCAGACCAACCCCCTGTCCCCGCTCGAATCGGTCAAGGAGGGGCTGGCCTATGTGTGGCAGACCAAGGTGGTGTTCGGGGCGATCTCGCTGGACCTGGTGGTCGTGCTGATGGCCGGCGTGGCCCTGCTGACCCCGATCTTCGCGCGCGACATCCTGCATGTGGGACCCGAAGGCTTCGGCCTGCTGCGCGCCTCGTTCGGGGTGGGTGCCATGGTGGTGGCCATCTATCTGAGCCGGTTCCCGATCGTCCGGCATGGCGGGGTGTGGATGTTCGCGGCCGTGGCGGTGTTCGGCTTGGCCACCTTGACCTTCGGCCTGTCGCGGATCGTCTGGCTGTCGGCGGCGGCCCTGTTCGTCGGCGGGGCGGCCGACATGATCAGCGTCAATATCCGCCAGACCCTGATCCAGTTGGCCACACCCGACCACATGCGCGGACGGGTGTCGTCGGTGTCCATGCTGTTCATCGGGGCGTCCAACGAACTGGGCGAGGCCTATTCGGGCGTGATGGTGCGGATCCTGGGCGCCGTCGGAGCGGCGGTCGTCGGTGGCTTCGGCGCGCTGGCCGCCACGGGTGCCTGGGCCGCGATGTTCCCGGGACTGCGGAAGGCGGATCGGCTGGAGTGAGGCTCCCTCCCCCTCGTGGGGAGGGAGTGCGCTCAAGTGGCGCGTCGCGAAGCGACGAAACAGGCATCCAGACGCGAAAAAGCCCGCTGCGGGGGATACATCGCAGCGGGCTTTCACGCTCTCTGTGGAGCGGACGTTTCCTCCCCGAAACGCCTCCATCCAGCGTTTGTGCGCTTCCGCGCCTCGCCGTCCGGTGTGAGGGGAAATGACCCCAACGGCCGTGTGGGGTCAATCTAGGCCCAAGCGAAATCAGGCACTTTTGTGAGTAATCGTCAATAACTCATCCGTGAGTCGAGGTATTTATCGAAGGTTCGTCGATAATCGTGCGAATGGTTCTCACGAGATCGGCGCGGGCCACAGTCGACTGTCCCGGACGCGCCGCTTTCCACGCTTCGTTGTCGGCCACGCCCGCCGCCAGGATGCGTCCGGCGTCCAGATCCTTGATGGTGACCTGACCGGCCGCGATCTCGTCGCCGCCCAGCATGACGGCCGCGGGGGCGTTCCTGCGATCGGCATATTTCATCTGGGCCTTCATGCCCGCCCGGCCGAGATAGAGTTCGGCGGCGATCCCGGCGTTGCGCAGTTCGGCGACCGCATCGAGGTAGTGGGCCATGTCGTCCTGGGAGAAGACGATGACCACCACGGGTCCGCGCCGCGCCGCATCCGTCCGCCCCGCCGCCCGCAGGGCCGAGGCCAGGCGCGACACCCCGAACGAGAAGCCGGTCGCCGGGACCGACTGGCCGGTGAAGCGCGCGACCAGGTCATCATAGCGCCCGCCGCCGCCGATCGAGCCGAACCGCACGGGACGGCCTTTCTCGTCGGTGGTGTCGAGCAACAGTTCGGCCTCGAAGACGGCACCGGTATAGTATTCCAGCCCGCGCACGATGGTGGGGTCGAACCGCACCTGATCCTGGGCCACCCCCATGGACGTCAGGGCCGTGTCGATGCCGGACAGTTCGGCGAGCGCGGCCTCGCCCGCCGCACCCAGCCCGCCGGTCGCGGCGACGGCGTCCAGCGTCTGCGCCCGCGTCAGGGTCGGATCGCCGGCGCAGGCCAGGAAGGCCTGGATGGTCGAGGCGACCGGGGTCGGCAGCCGCGCGCCCTTGGTGTAGTCGCCGCTCTCGTCCAGCCGGCCTTCGCCGAGCAGGGCCGAAACCCCCTCCCAGCCCAGCCGGTCGAACTTGTCCACGGCGCGCAGGGCCGTCAGCCGCTGGACCGGATCGGTCACGCCACCGGCGTCGAACAGGCCGTCGAACAGTTTGCGGTTCGAGACCCGGACCACGGCCTGGCCGTCCTCCAGCCCCGCCGCCTTGAGCCCGGCGCAGGCCATGGCGATGATCTCGGCGTCGGCCTCGGGGCGGTCGGAGCCGACGGTGTCGGCGTCGCACTGCCAGAACTCGCGGAACCGGCCGGGGCCGGGCTTTTCGTTGCGCCAGACGGGACCGAAGGCATAGCGGCGGAACGGCTTGGGCAGGGTTTCCCACTGCTCGGCGGCGAACCGGGCCAGCGGCGCGGTCAGGTCGTAGCGCAGGGCCATCCACTGGTCATCGTCATCCTGAAGGGCGAAGATGCCCTCGTTGGGACGGTCGGCGTCAGGCAGGAACTTGCCGAGCGCATCGGCGTATTCGAACGCGCCGGTCTCCAGTGGTTCGAAACCCCAGCGTTCATAGACCTCGGACACCTTCGCCACGATCCGGCGCTGGGCGACCAGGTCGGCACCGCGGCGGTCGGCAAAGCCACGGGGGGCGCGGGCTTCGGGGC
>NZ_JBIIAY010000225.1:0-2568 GCF_044239655.1 Brevundimonas sp. | reverse complement strand
CACAAACAGGTTCTAATTTAAATATTAATCAAGAATGGGTTCAGGCTTCCGTAACAGGCACTTCGCCAACAAATTGTTACTCAGCTAAAGTTGAGTTTAATTGGGTTCCAACTGCTGCTAACGATTATCTAGCCATAGACCACGCTATGTTTGAAAAAACCCCATTTGTACTTTCTTACTTTGATGGCGATAGCGGACTAGCAACGCCTGATGAGTTATATTGGGAGGGCGGGGTTGCGGACAATTCTAGGTCTCATTTTTATGTTAATAGAGTTGCGGTAGAAGAGCGTTTAAAGATTGCTTTAAAAGACTTTTTAACCCTTGGCACAACCTTTACGGTGTACTTAGCTCAACCAAAAACGTAGTATACTCAGGTCTTATGTTAGACCTACTATTAATTTCATGTTTTGCCGCTTTTTGGCTGACGGTACTAGACCAAGTCTTTGAGTTAATTGAAAACTTTATGGATTTGCGGTTAGTAAAAGCTATAGCTGCTTTAGTTTTGTCTGCGGGTGGCGCTGGGTTAATAGGCATATCATCAATTCGTATATTCATAATTTACACAGTTTCGAGTGCTTTTATATCTGCGCTCCTAATAGCTATAGGATCTAGGGTTTCTACATACCAACCCGCCGTAGTAAGGGCTGTTAAGACAGAAAGATAAAAGTGTGTATGCTTCTTCCTTTAAGGGAGGCAACATGCCAAATGATAACCACATACTAGTTCTAGGATCTGGAGACACCAGTAGAGCTAACGTAGAAGCGCTTTTAGACGATTACTTTTTTAATAAAAAAGATAAAAATGTAATTGTATTAGCGTTTAAAAACCAAGCAAGTCAAGGTCAAGTTTTTGCTGCTCAATTTGCGAAAGATAATAATTATGAAATAGTAGTGTTTGCAAACGACGGGTTTATTTCAGCGGGCCTACCTCCTGCAACTGTTAGTCACTCTAAGAGTCCGGTAGAGGATGCATTAAAGTCAGCGAAGGGCTCAAACCCCGTCGTGTTTATGTTGTGGTCAGATGAAGATATGGAAACTGCAAACATTGTAAAAGCAGCCTCTGACGTTGGGTTTCCAATTTTTGATTTAACAGATGGGTTGACGCAAGTTGATTACTCAAAAAACATACAAAAAGTAGAAACACCGGATATGCCGAAAGTGGAAGCGACAACTGCTAAAGAAAAACATCCCGCTTTGTTTGAAGAAGAAGAGGAGGATGAGGAGGAAGCCCCTTTGGATGAGTACGAAGAAGTAGATGATGAAGTTTTTGCTCTTGCCGAGGCCTTATCCGCTTTTGCAAAATTAATCGCAAAAGCCGTTGTTGAAGAGATGAAGAAAGATGAAAATAAATGAAGTTGTCTAGAGTGTTATGGGTATACGTGTACCTAGTTCAGAGCGGTGACACGATATCAGCAGATAGGCTTGCTGTTGTGATGGGTGAGGGCAGGAAGGTTTTTCTTCCCGTTTTGCGTGAGTTACGAAAAGTAGGTTTAATAGTAACTACAAGGGAGGTAGTAAACGGAAAATACGTAACTAAGTCGTACCTTAATGGGAGTCCCAAAAGGGAACTTCTGTTACAGCTATGTCAGCACAATAGCCAATTAGCTAATACGCTGTATAGCTTAATTACTAATTGTATTAGTAGTTTTGCAAATTCTCGAACTGAAGTTCGAGAGAAGGAAGAAACAAGAGTGATAGGGTTAGATATGACTGGTTGGGGTGGGGTATTTAAGGACGGCAGTTCTATGGACAAAGACGAAGCCATTTTAGAATCTACTAAGGCTTCTAAACGCAAACAAGAAGAGTTTGAAACTAACAAAGCAAATGTTGTAAAAAAGAATAATTTGTACAGAAGCAATATTCCAGTAGCTAACTGGCTACCAAAGCATGTATGTCAAGAGTTTTCAAATCGTATCTGGACAATGCACATTAAACCTTGGAATGTTAACGCTAGCAAGTTTGTACAGGCTATGGGGAACACCCGTCGTAAATACGGAACTAACGGCGAGGTTGAGCTGAAAGTTATGGACGCTTTCTTTGTTCGGATCGACCTTGGTAAGTACTCAGACCCAGAGCACCTTTGGAGACTCTTTCTAAAAATGTTCCCTCAACTCCTACATGACGCCAAAATGTTGATAGAGTTACCAAAGGTTAATGAAGAAGACTCAGAAGTTGAAGACAAGTTTTGGGCTAAGCGGGGGATGTAATGTACAAGCCAGAGGAACTGCCTATACGTCGCCGTACGTGGCTACAACTTGCCGGAATCCCAAATCAGTATATTGGGTGGTCTTTAGACGACTGCCAGGATGCCCCTAAAACGGGTTTAAAGCGCATTAGGGACTGGATTGAGCTAGTGTCTATGGGAGATATTATCCGAGCCTCTGGAAAGGCCTCTAGTGGCAGAGGGTTAGTTATTACAGGGGAGCCCGGTCACGGAAAAACAACAGCAATTGTGGCTGCGATACAGCAAATGCTTTGCACCTTCTCAATGGAGAACTTTTCTTCTAATACTGGGGATGTTTTAGTAAGGCCCGTATATTTTATTACTTTTGCCGAATTGTTAAACCTT
>NZ_JBIIAY010000057.1:0-19169 GCF_044239655.1 Brevundimonas sp. | reverse complement strand
ACATCAGCGCCTCTGTCATGTATTGGCGCAGGCCCGCATGGGCGTAGTTCAGGTTGATGATGTCGGACCAGTCCCACCAGGGCGTCGGACGGAAATGGCCTTCCAGGTCACGCTCGTACCATTCGGGATGCGACTGGGTTAGAGGATTGTCCCAGGCGGTATGGTTGGCGACCCAGTCGAGGATGACATGCATCCCCTGTGCATGGGCGGCGTCAACGAAGGCCTTCAGGTCGTCCATCGTACCGTACTCGGGATTGACCCCGAAATAGTCCTTCACCGAATAGGGGCTGCCCAACGTGCCCTTGCGATTGATTTCGCCAATCGGATGGATGGGCATCAGCCAGATGACGTCGACTCCCAAGGTCTTAAGGCGCGGTAGCTGAGCTTGGGCCGCCCGAAACGTGCCCTCCGGCGTGAACTGTCGGGTGTTCAGCTGATAGATTACCGTGTTCCGCGACCAGTCGGGATGGGTCAGGGTCACCATCGGTCGGGGTTGATAGATCGCCGCTGCGGTCTGATCAGAAATCCGCTGGTCCGGCCTTATGCCGCCGCTCTGCGCGAAAGCAGGCGCGGCCAGCGATAGCACCGCCATAACCAGAAAATACCACCGCATACGAGCCTCCTCCGGGGGCGTTCTTTTGCGCTGAATGATCACTGATCGGGGATTGCGGTCAAGGTACTGTCGACTGTCCCACACCCTAGCCGACTAAGGTCTGCTTTGGGTCGAGAGCAGTCAAAAGCATCAGGCCGGATAGCGGACCTTGGCTTCCAGCGTTCGGGTGGTGGCCCGGCCCCTCTGCGTCAGCCAAAGTGATAGGCGAGCCCGCTCGGGGCGCGACCGTTCGATGACCACAGTAGCTCCTCGCTCCTGTAGGAAACGCCGCAGACGCTTCCCGTTTCGCCGCCCCCAGACGCCGACGTAGCACGTCAACAATCCGCGTCTGTAGAAGACAGCACCAACGAACGCCCGGTAAAGCTCCCTAATCCCAAGGAACTTGCCCATAGCGCCGCGTTCGACGACGCAGACATGGGTGTCACCATCAGGACTGAAGTTTGGGTCGCGGAAGGCATATGCCGTCAGGGGCTTCATACCGTCAGATTGCGGGCAATGCGCTACGTCTGCAACGGGTCGGGAGCCGTCACACGACCTGCTCCGCACTCCCGCCCTCGGCACCATCTTGCCGTGAAGGCCCGATCTCCGTCAGGATGGGCGACCTCGAACACGCGGCCGCTGACCCATGACCCCCAGACACCGCATCTTCACCACCAGCTTCGCCAGTGTCTATCCGCACTATGTCGCCAAGGCGGAGCGGAAGGGGCGGACGAGGGCGGAGGTGGATGAGATCATCCTGTGGATGACCGGGCTCGATCCGGCGGGGCTGGAGGCGCATCTGGCGGCGAGGACGGATTTCGAGACCTTCTTTGCCCAGGCCCCGGCGCTGAACCCGGCGCGGGAGCTGATCACCGGCACGGTGTGCGGGGTTCGGGTCGAACAGGTCGAGGATCCGCTGATGCGGGAGATCCGGTATCTGGACAAGCTGATCGACGAACTGGCCAAGGGGCGGCCGATGGCGAAGATACTGCGGGGGTAGGGGCGGGGCTATCCCCAAAAGCCGTCATCCTCGGGCTTGTCCCGAGGATCCAGAAACGCCGACGTTCGCGAAGACCCAAGGTGCTGGCTTCTCGCGTCCGAAGAGCCGCCAGACGGCACCAGCGTGAGTCTGGATCCTCGGGACAAGCCCGAGGATGACGGAAACAAAAAAGTTCATCCCATCGGGTCGTCAGATCGACGAACCGACATGGCCGAACTGAGTTCGGACCCTAGAACAGCACCTTGCGCAGGTTGATGCGGATGACCCGGCCCTGGGGGTCCAGGAAGTCGGGCTGGTAGTTGAGGGGCAGGTCGCCCGATGCGCTGCGGACACCCAGGCGGGTGTCGAACAGGTTGTCGACGCCCAGGCTGATGCGTGTGCCCTTCAGCCAGGGATACTTGGCGAGCAGACCGGGACGCTGGTTGGCGTCGAGGAAGACGTTCACCCCGACCGTGGCCTGGGACGAGAAGGTCAGGTCCGAGCCGGTCAGGCCGCCGTCGACCCGGGTCCCGTCGCGCCAGTTGGCGTTGACGAACATCCCCATGCCGTTGCGGAAGGCACCGCCCTGGACCTGGACCTCGGAGCGGGGCGTGCCGCCGCGACCGCCGGTGGCACCGCCGTCCAGCTGGTCGATCACGGCCAGGCCGTCTCGGATCAGGATCTCGTCCTGGATCCGGTAGGTATAGTAGACCGACAGGTTGAAGATGCCCTGGCCGGGCTGGAAGGACGGGCCACGACCGCCGCCGCCGGGGCCACCGCCGCCGCCGGGGCCGCCCATGCGAATCTGGGTTCCGCCGCCGCCACCGGCAGGACGGCCACCGCCGCCGGGACGACCGCCGCCGCCCATGACCGCGCCCATGACCGCCATCGGGCTGCCGGCCGCAGGTTCGCTGGGCGTGCCGAAGGGGCGCGAGAAGTTGAACCCGGTGCGCACGTCCTGGCGCTCGGTCTTGGTGTAGTTCAGCGGCCGTGCATCGACCGACAGCAGGGTGCCGGCGGCGTCACGCGTAAACCGCGACGGCAGGGCCGCCTCCAGGTCCGGTGTGATGGTCGGGAAGCCGGTGATCGCGTCGTCGGTCAGGGCATAGGTATAGGTGCTCTGGAACGACAGGTTCATCGACTGGAACGGCGTCAGGTTGAAGCCCGCGCGCAGCACCTGGCGATT
Organism: Brevundimonas sp.; assembly: GCF_044239655.1. Lineage (GTDB taxonomy): Bacteria > Pseudomonadota > Alphaproteobacteria > Caulobacterales > Caulobacteraceae > Brevundimonas. Next base: position 16,412 of record NZ_JBIIAY010000057.1, on the reverse strand, counting down.
GTCGGAGGTCAGGTTCGGATTGCCGCCGGTGATATAGGTGACGTTGACCGTCTGATTGGTGCGGAAGTCATAGACCGGGGTGTTGACCGTCGCCAGGACCGGATCGTTCAGCTGGTTGATCGTCGGCGGGCCCTGTTCGTTGGAATAGTTCACATTGAACGAGACGAAGGTCTTGGGTGCCCAGTTGACGCCGGCCCCCAGGGTCCGCAGGCCGCCGAAGTCGGAATATTCGTCATAGCCGCCGTTCAGGCTGACCGACAGGTCGCCGAAGGCCGGCAGGAATTCGCGCCGGGTGCTGGTCAGCGGCATCGACAGGTTGAACGAGCCATAGGCGCGCTGGCGGTCCAGGTCGGTTTCCGACGCCACGCCCGAGCGCAGGCTTTCGGATTCGAGGCTGCGGGTGTCGAGGCCGAACTTGAAGGTCGATTGCAGATTGCCTGCCGGGCCGTCCCACAGTCGGCCGGTCAGGACGCCTTCGGTATTGGCACCCGAGGCGACCGAACGCGAGGTGTCTGTCAGGGGGCTCAGCAGGGCCAGGGGCAGGTCGGCGAACGGATTGAAGGCCGGGTTCCGCTGGTTGATCGCCAGTTGCAGGGCCGAGGCGTCATAGCCGCGCCCGACCGTCGATTCGGTCTCCACATAGTCCATGCTGCCCGACAGGGAGTAGCGCCAGTCGCCCAGATAGCCATCGATCAGCAGGGCCGCGTTGCCGGTCAGGGTGTCGGTGTTGCGCAGCAGGGCGCTGGGGTCGTCGACGAACCGGTACAGGCGGGTGTCGTTGGCGAAGGGGGTGAAGGGACTGCCGCCCGGCAGGGTCAGGGCGATGCCGGCCAGACCGCCGAAACCCTCGGTCGAGGTGTCGTCCAGGCTGCCGCTGAGGGTCGCCTTGGTCGTGGTGTTCAGGTCGCGCGACAGGGAGGCCCTGACGACCGACTGATCCCGGCGAGGCAGCAGGGTGCGATAGTCGGACAGGTCGCCGGTGCGCGGTGCGTTCGCCCCGGCCGCGATCTGGGCCGCCGTCGGCGTCGTGCCGCCCGTGGGCACGGCGGCGACGATCGCGGCGATGGAAGGCGAGATGGCCGTGCCGTAGGGGCTGCCGCTCAGATTGCCGATCAGGTCGAACGGCTGTGAGCCCGGGGCGCGGTTGATGTCGCGTTCGGACTCGAACAGGGCGGTGTCGTGCTCGCGCTCCACATCGACGTTCCAGCGGTCGCCGGCCTGGACGTTGAAGAAATTGCCCGCGACCTCGCTGCTCAGCCGCCCGCCCTGGCTGGGGCCGCCGGTGCGCAGGTTGACCGACGCCTGACGGAAGGCGGCCTTGATGACGATGTTGACCACGCGGCGGTCGGCCGCGAAGCCATAGGTCAGGGCGACCTGTTCGGGCAGGATCTCGGTGCGTTCGATCGCCTCGATCGGAATGCCCTGGATCTCCTGGAAGCCCGAGGTGCGACGGCCGTTCAGCAGGATGATCGGGCCCTGGTCGCTGCGACCGCTGGACGACCGGGTCAGGGGTTCGAGGTTGGTCAGCAGTTCGGCGATGTTGGATGCGCCATAGGCCTTGATCTGGTTGGCATCCAGGACGACGTCGGGCGCGATGTCGCCCTGGACGCTGCCGCGCGGCTTGGCCGCCGCGACGCTGTCGAGTTCGCCGAGGTCGACAGCGTCTTCGGGCACGTCTTCGACCGGCGCGGCCTCGGGCTCGGCCGGAGCCTCGACGACGGGCTCCTGGACCGGAGCGGCCTGGGCGGGGGTCGGGGCGGGTGCCGTCTGGGTCGTGGGGGCGGGCGCGGTCTGCAGCGAGCCGGAGGCGAGGGCGTACAGGATAGCGGTGGCTATCGTCATGAAATCTGGATCCGGCAGGTGAACAGGGAGGCGTGCGACGCGCCGGGCGGAAAAGCCCGTGCATCGCCAAGGCCCCTACAACGCAGGCGTTCGCGTCACCCGTCGGTCCGAAAGGTTACAAATCGGAAATATTACAGCAATCGTGCAGGTTGTTGCCGTGATGCGACAGTCGGTGAGCGGCCTCAGCCGGCTTCCTTCATCAGCCCTTCCAGCCCCTGTTCGCGGACCTTGCGGTACAGGGTCGAGCGGCCGATGCCGAGGCGGCGCGCGATCTCCGACATATGGCCGGCATAGACCTCGATCGCGTGCTGGATCAGGTCGCGCTCGATGTCCTCCAGCGTCCGCAGATGCCCCCGGTCGTCGAGGATGCGGATCGGCTGGTCGGGCAGGGGCGGCAGGTCCACGCCGGCGGGCGCAGCGGCCCGTGCCTCGTCCGCCTGACCCGGCGTCGGCGCCGCGACCCCCGAGATCGAGGGGAAGTCGTGCGGTTGCAGATAGGGGGCGTCGGCCAGGACCAGGGCGCGATAGACGCTGTTTTCCAGCTGGCGGACATTGCCGGGCCAGTCGAAGGCGGTCAGCAGGGCGAGCGTCTCGGCCGAGGCCCCGACGACCCGCTTGCCTTCCTCGACGTTGAAGCGGGCGATGAAATGCTCGACCAGGGCCGGGATGTCCTCGCGGCGTTCGCGCAAGGATGGCGCCTCGATCGGGAAGACGTTCAGGCGATAGTAAAGATCCTCGCGGAAATGGCCGTCCTTGACCTGTTGCGCCGGGTCGCGATTGGTCGCCGAGACGATTCGCACATCGACCTTGACCGAGCGCTTGGAGCCCACCGGATCGACCTCGCCCTCCTGAAGCGCGCGCAGCAGCTTGACCTGCATGTCCAGCGGCAGTTCGCCGATCTCGTCGAGGAACAGCGTGCCGCCGGTCGCTTCCTGGAACTTGCCCAGATGCTTGTCGTGGGCCCCGGTGAAGGCCCCCTTCTCGTGGCCGAACAGGATGGATTCGATCAGATTGGCGGGAAGCGCCCCGCAGTTGACCGCCACGAAGGGCTTGCCCGAACGGTCGCTGGCGCCGTGCAGGGCGCGGGCGATGACCTCCTTGCCGACGCCGCTTTCGCCGGTGATCAGCACGGGGATGTTGGATTTGGCGGCGCGGGCACCGAACGCCTTGACCAGCCGCATCGGCGGGCTGTCGCCGACCAGGTCGTCGAAGGAGGTGCGGCCCCCGACGTGTTTCTTCAGCCGCCCGACCTCCTTGGTCAGTTGCGTCAGTTGCAGGGCGTTTCGGATGCCGACCAGGATGCGTTCGGGGCTGGCGGGCTTGATGAAGAAGTCCTGGGCCCCGGCCTGCATGGCCTTGACCACCTGTTCGATGCCGCCGTTGGCCGTCAGGACGATCACGGGAGTGGTGACGCCGGCCGTGCGGATCTCGGCCAGGCATTCCAGCCCGCTCATGCCCGGCATGACCATGTCCAGCAGGACGACGTCTGCGCCCCCGCCCCTGGTCAGGCGATCGATGGCCTCGCCGCCGTTCTCGGCATGGACGACGGCGTAACCCTCGCGGTCCAGCACGGCCTGGACCAGGCGGCGCTGGGTCGGATCGTCGTCGACCACCAGAACGGTCTTGGCCATGGAGCACCCTCTGTCATCACCGGGGGCCGCCTGCGTCTTGAGCGCGACTGACCCGTTTCGGGACGGTTATGCCCCGGATGCGGTGAAGATCGGGTTGTGGGGCGTGGTGTGCGGGGGGTTAACGGCTCACGCTTCCTTTCGTCATTCCGGGCGAAAGGCGCTCTTCCGCCGCAGACCCGGAACAAGGCGGCGCGCGAAAGCGCGAACCTGTCGAGGACGAGTCTGCGTCCGGCATTTCGCCTGCGCTCCGCTACGGCGCCGCCTTGTTCCGGGTCTCCGCTGCGCTGCGCCCGGAATGACGAAAGAAGTGAATTATTGGCGCGGAACCCGGACCGTTGCCCTGTTGCTCGCCGCGATGTCCGGGCAATCCGGATCGGTTTCCCAACGCTGCATTCGGACTCCGTCGAAGACCAGATCAGGAAATGCCTGTGGTTCGACCGTAAAGCGGCCCGTGCGAAGACCTTCGGCCAGATTCACTGTCCCGCGCGAGCACTCCGCCTGCGTGTAGGACGATCGCTCCGACCAGGTTCCATCGGCCTCCTGTTTGAAGGCGCTCATGGTTGAGCCGCGGACTACCAGGACTTCTGATCGGCCGTCGCCGTCGAAATCCACGACGCGCGCCTGACATGGGGATGCCTTTACGCACTGGCCCAGAAGATCGAGAAACTCACCGTATCCGGCGACAAACGAGGGTGGCAGGGTCGCGTTCTGTGGGCTGACGTTCAAGACCACGTCGCTCGCGCCCACACCCGTGATGACAGGCGGGCTTTCCGCGTAGCGATTTTCGTCGCGTGAGTCCGAAGCCTGGATGATCCTGGCGCGTCGCGATGCTTCGCCATCGCCCGAGTCAGCCAGCTTTGCCAAGGCTTTCTCGCCGACCTTGCCGCTGTCGAACCGCAGGAACCCATAGTCGAACTTGTCTGCCGCCACTTTCCCGCTCTCCAGCCGCTTGACCTGATCGGCGACCGACAGCCGGGCCGGGTCGGCGAGGGGGCTGAACAGGGCGAGGATGACCGCGACGGTCAGGACGGCGACGGCGATGTTGGTGGGCTCCAGCGCCTTCATCCAGGGCGAGCCGCGGCGGGCGAAGGGGATCAGGGCGGCGGCGGCGTATCCGGCGGCATAGGCGGCTCCGACCAGCGCGCAGGCGATCGCGATGATCCGGTCGGGCGTCAGGCCGTGCTGGCCGATGCGAAGGCTGAGCCCCCAGACGGCGATGACGATCAGGGGTGTCAGCAGGATCGAGGCGACCCGCACCGCGACCCGCAGCACCACCGGCGGCAGGTTGTCGGGCCTGCCATCCTGATACGCCGTATTGATGAGGATGATCAGGGCCCCGGCCGCCGACAGCACCAGGGCCGTCGCGCTGCCCGTTTCCCACAGGCCGTCCAGACCGGTGAAGGGCAGGGCCGCCAGGAAGCCCGCCACCAGCACCGTCAGCACCAGCAACAGCCAGGACAGCAGCATCAGGGCCACCGTCCTGACGCCCCGGATCAGCCCGTCGCGAACATCGGTCAGATGCACGGCCGTGGCGAAGACCAGGCCGGTCAGGGGCAGGGCGAACCAGGGCTCTCCGATCAGGTCGCCCAGAAACTTCAGCCCGATCACATTGAACAGGGCGGCGCCGAGGAACAGCAGCAGCCAGAAGGCCCCGGTGAATCCGATCGACAGCACCAGCTGCACCCCGGCCATCCAGGCGGTGTCGAAATAGACGTGAAAGGGCGCGATCCAGCGCCGCTCGCGGTCGGCGGGCACGATCAGATGATGGACGATGAACAGGGCCACCGCGCTGAACGGCAGGATCACGAACGACCCGAAGGCGTCGTTGATCCTCGAGGCCCGGGCCACGTCGTGCAGGGCCAGCAGACCCAGCGCCACGGCTGCGACCACGCCCCAGATCACCAGCGTCCGGATCCGCAACCGCCCGACCCCCGCCAGCAGCACGATCGGCAGATAGGCCGCGATCAGTACCAGGGCCGCGAACAGCATCGGCACGGTCGCCGGCCATACGGACTGACCCCCGTAGCCCTGATCCGCCCGGTATAGGGCCCAGAGCGCGAGGCCCTGGCTCAGGCCGATGACCAGCCGGGCGATGGCGACGTTCCGGCCGGCCTGATCGTGGCCTAAGCCCGCGCGTCCCGATGTCGTGGAAGTCTCGCCGCTCATGTTGTCGCTCCGCCCTTGAGCCATCATGGGCGCAAATCATCGGTGGGGGAAAGGCCGTGGATCGCATCGTCCGGGCAACCGAACGTCGGGTGCTGGACGTTCGGAAACCGGTGATCGCGATAGTTGCGGTCAAGCTGAGACCCGGCGGCGATCGGTGCGTTCGGACGGCACCTCATCCGTCAGGACGCTTTCATGCCCAAGACCACGACCCCTACCAACCTCGGCAATGCCGGGGAGACCCATCAGACCGCCGGAACGCCGGAAACCCGGCTGACGACCAACCACGGCGTCCCCGTCAGCGACAACCAGAACACCCTTTCGGCCGGGCCGCGTGGGCCGCACCTGCTGGAAGACTTCGTCCTGCGCGAGAAGATCCAGCATTTCGACCATGAGCGGATCCCCGAACGGATCGTCCACGCGCGCGGCTCTGCCGCTCACGGCGTGTTCGAACTGACCGAAAGCCTGGCCGACTACACCACGGCCAGGATCCTGACCGAGGTCGGCAAACAGACCGAGCTGTTCACCCGCTTCTCGACCGTCGCAGGCGGCGCGGGATCGGTCGACACGCCTCGCGACGTGCGCGGCTTTGCCATCAAGATGTACACGTCCGAGGGCAACTGGGACCTTGTCGGCAACAACATCCCGGTGTTCTTCATGCAGGACGCGATCAAGTTTCCCGACCTGATCCATGCGGTGAAGATGGAGGCCGATCGCGGCTATCCGCAGGCGGCGTCCGCCCACGACACCTTCTGGGACTTCATCGGCCTGATGCCCGAGAGCACTCACATGGTCATGTGGGCCATGTCCGACCGCACCATCCCGCGTTCCCTGCGGATGATCGAAGGGTTCGGCGTCCACACCTTCCGGCTGATCAATGCGGCGGGGGAGGCGACCCTGGTCAAGTTCCACTGGCGGCCGCGTCTGGGGACCCAGTCGACCTGCTGGGACGAGGCGGTCAAGATCGCCGGGGCCGACCCCGACTTCCACCGCCGTGACCTGTTCGAAGCCATCGACGCCGGTGACTTCCCCGAGTGGGATCTGGCCGTCCAGCTGCTGACCCAGGACGAGGCTGACGCCCTGCCGTTCGACGTGCTGGATTCGACCAAGCTGATCCCGGAGGAGCTGTATCCGCTGCGGGTCGTCGGCAAGATGACGCTGAACCGCAACCCGGACAATTTTTTCGCCGAGACCGAGCAGGTCGCCTTCCTGCCGACCAACATCCCGCCGGGCATCGACTTCTCGGAAGACCCTCTGCTGCAGGGTCGGCTGTTCTCCTATCAGGACACCCAGCTGTCGCGCCTCGGCACCGTCAACTTCCACCAGCTGCCGATCAATCAGGCCAGGGGCTGCCCGTTCCAGAACATGCAGCGTGACGGCCAGATGCAGATGCAGGTCCCCAAGGGCCGCGCCAACTATGAGCCCAACAGCCTGTCCCAGGCGGGCGAGGACGGCGGCCCCCGCGAGGATCCCAAGGGCGGCTTCCGCTCGTTCGAACAACCCGTCGAAGGCACCAAGGTCCGCATCCGCGCCGAGACCTTCGCCGACCACTATTCCCAGGCGCGGCTGTTCTTCCAGAGCCAGACCGAGATCGAACAGGCCCACCTGGCCAGCGCCCTGGTGTTCGAGCTGTCCAAGGTGACGATGGACCACGTGCGCGACCGGGTTCTGGGCAATCTCCAGAACGTCGATGCGACCCTGGCCCAGCGCGTTGCCGACGGCCTGAACGTCAAGCTGCCCGCCGCCAATCCGGCCGCGAGCGAACCCTTCGACATGGACGCCTCGCCCGCCCTGAGGATCGTCGGCAAATATCCCGACACGCTGAAGGGACGCGCCGTGGGCATCCTGGTCACTGACGGCGCGGACGGCACAGTCGTCGACGCCGTCAAGGCGGCGGCCGAAGGGGCGGGCGCGACGGTCAAGATCGTGGCCCCGAAGATCGGCGGCGTGACCCTGAAGGGCGGCAAGAAGCTGAAGGCCGACGGCCAACTGGCCGGGACGCCGTCCGTCGTCTTTGACGCCGTCGCCCTGGTCCTGTCCGAGGCCGGGTGCGCGGAACTGACGAAGGAGGGCGCGGCCATCGACTTCGTCGCCCATGCCTTCGGCCACCTGAAGGCCATCGGCTTCACGGCCGAGGCGCAGCGCCTCCTCGACAAGGCCAATGTCGAGCCGGATGACGGTGTCGTCGATCTGGCCGACGGTGCCGACGCCTGGCTGGCCCCCGCCGCCACGCGCCAGTGGGGCCGCGAACCCAAGGTCCGCATGCTGGCCTGACCGAGGCCGCCGCCGGGTCCGGATGGTCCCGGCGGCGGTCCGAAAGACCAGGTTCAGTCTCGAATGGCACGCGCCAGATAGCAGCCGCGCGGGGCGAAGTGGACGTGGACCTGATGCGTCTTCGGATGGGTGAACCAGTGACGCAGTCGTTCGTCCAGATCGGCTCCGGGGATCGCCTCGCCCTCGATCATCAGGTTCGCGGCGTCATAGATTCGGATCGACAGCGGGCGGCGACGGATCATCTCGGGCACGGTGTCGATCTCGGGCGGGGTCTCTGTCGCCGCCTCGCGCACGAAGATCGGGCCGGAGGCGCGATAGGGGGAGGTTGGATCGGCCAGATGGGCGTGGTTGACGAGGATCAGCCGGTCGCCGGGTTCGGCATCCTGAAGGCTGACCCGGCACGGCGCGCGACCGCCCAGATCATCGGTCCAACGACGCGCGCTGGCTTCGGCCAGCTCGGCGTCGGACAGGGTGAACAGGGGCGCGAACGGGGCGAGTGGCAGGGGTTCGATCCGATAGGTCACGGCGGGCTCCAACGGCTTTGAGGCCTGAGCATCGGCGGTCGGCGCGCGGGTGTCTGGCGGCATTCGGACGGCGCGTTTGATGGGGCGGCTCCCTTGCGCCGGGCGATCGGCGACATCACAACACAGGCCATGAACGCGCCCTTCAAAGCCCCGCCCCACCCCGCCGATCCCGCCGAGCCGCCGCTGTGGGATCTGTCCGATCTCTATGCGTCGCGCCAGGACGCCCGGATCGCGGCCGATCTGGAGACAGGACGCGCGGCGGTGGCTGAACTGAACGGGTTGCAGGGGCAGCTGATCGCGGCCCGCGCCGACGCGAAGGCGCTCGGGGGACTGCTGGACCGGGCGATCGGCCTGTATGAGCGGACGACGGATGCGCTGGGCGGGCTCGGCGCCTATGCCTTCCTCGCTGCCTCGACGGCGCGGGACGATGCGGCGGCGAACGGGTTCGAGGCCGATATCCGCGAGAAACTGACGGCCATATCGACCCCGACCGTCTGGCTGACGCTGGAAATCAACGCGCTGGAGGAGGCCGAGATCGAGGCGGCGCTGGCGGCGGATGCGGGTGCCGCGCGCTGGCGGCCCTGGCTGCGGCGGGTGCGGGCGATGAAGCCGCATGAGCTGTCGGGAGAGCTGGAAACCTATCTGGCCGAACAGTCGCCGATTTCGGCCCAGTGGGGGAGGCTCTTCGACGAGACACTCGCGGCCCTGCGCGCGCCGGTCGGCAAGGAAAGCCTGACGCTGGCCGAGGCCCTGAACCGGCTGTCCGACCCCAAGGCGGCGAAACGCAAGGCGGCGGCCGAGGGGCTGAGCGAGGCGCTCGCCGCGCGATCATCGACCCTGGCCCTCGTGCTGAACACGGTGGCAGCCGATCAGGCGCTGGAGGCGAAGTGGCGCGGGTTCAAACGGCCCGCTGACAGCCGCCATCTGGGCAACGAGGTCCATGGCGAATCCGTCGACGCGATGGCCGAGGCCGTCGCCGCCTCCTATCCCAAACTCTCGCACCGCTACTATGCGCTGAAGGCCCGGGCCATGGGCAGGGCGACGCTGGACCAGTGGGACCGCAACGCCCCGCTGGTGACGTCCAAGCCGCGCACCTATGACTGGCTGCAGGGCAAGGCCCTGGTGCTGGACAGCTTCGCCGACCTGGGCCCCGAGTTCGCCGATCGGGCCAACCGGTTCTTCGACAACCCCTGGATCGACGGACGGGCGCGGGCGGGCAAACAGTCGGGGGCCTATGCCCATCCGGTGACCGCCAACCGCCACCCCTATGTGTTCCTGAACTGGATGGGCGAGCGGCGCGACGTCCTGACCCTGGCCCACGAACTGGGCCACGGTATTCACCAGACCCTGGCGGCCGATCGCGGCACCCTGCTGGCCGACACCCCCCTGACCCTGGCCGAGACCGCCTCCATCTTCGCCGAGGGTCTGACCTTCGACCGGCTGCTGGCCACCGCGCCCAGGTCCGAGCAGCGCGGCCTGCTGGCGGGGCGGATCGAGGACGGACTGAACACCGTGGTGCGCCAGATCGCCTTCCACCGTTTCGAGACCCGGTTCCACGACGAGCGGGCCTCGGGCGAGGTCTCGGCCGACCGCATCGGCCAGATCTGGCTGGAGGAGATGCGCGCGTCGCTCGGTCCGGCGGTGACGCTGAACCCCGGCTACGAGCACTGGTGGAGCTATGTCAGCCACTTCGTCCACTCGCCCTTCTACGTCTATGCCTATGCCTTCGGCGACCTGCTGGTGGCGGCGCTGATGGAAACGCGGCGGAAGGACCCGGCGGCCTTCACCCCCCTGTACCGTGACCTGCTCGCGGGCGGTGGCACCAAGACCTACGTCGAGGCCCTCGCCCCCTTCGGCCTCAACCCCCGCGACCCCGCCTTCTGGTCCATCGGCTGTGGCCGGCTGGAGCGGCTGGTCGATCAGTTCGAGGCGCTGGGTTGAGATTGTACGTACAATAATGTATGTACGCGGGGGCGTGGATGAGATTCGAGTGGGATCCCGAAAAGGCCAGAAGCAATCTGGCAAAACATGGCGTCAGCTTCGCGCGTGTCGAGGAAGCATTTGAGGATCCGAACTCGATCACAGTCGCCGATCGGGTCGTCGACGGGGAACTCCGTTGGCGAACGCTGGGGCGGGTTGGATTTACGACGGTACTTTTTGTGGCTCACACCCTTGTCGATGATGACGCCGACGACGTGGTGGTGAGAGTGATTTCAGCTCGAAAGGCAGATCGACGTGAAACGAGAGCTTACGAAAGAGGAGATGACGACGCGTTCAGCTGAACTTGCAGCGCTCGAAGCCATGTCAGACAACGACATTGACTACAGTGATATCCCCCAACAGCTGGACTGGACCGGCGCTGTTCGCGGCAAGTTCTATCGCCCCAACAAGGAGGCTGTGACCATCCGCCTCGACAGCGACGTGGTGGCCTGGTTCAAGGCCAGCGAGCCGAAATACCAGACGGCGGTCAATCGGGTGCTGCGGGACTATATGGTCAGCCATCTGGACGAAGCTCCGGCAAAGACTGGCACTTGACGTTGACGCCGGCGGAGTGACGCGTAAGCCTCCTGCCCATGCGCAGTTTCGTTACAGTCGGTCTCGTTCTTGGATTTCTGGTCGCTCCGGCCTTCGCCCAGACACCGCCGCCCGCCCTGCCGACCGCCAATCATCGGGCCCTGGCCGCAGGCTACAAGGCCCTGACCCTGTGCAGCGCGATCTTCACGGCGCGTGAGGCGGGGGCCAGCCGGACGCAGGCCAGTGTCGAGGCGCATGAGTTCGTCGGCATCTATCCCGAGCTTCAGCCGCTGATCGCCGACCTGCCGGTCGAGACCTTCGAGACCGAGATCGCCGTGACCTGGGACGCGGTCGCGCCGCCGCGCGTGGCGCAGTTCACGCCGGGTCGGGGCTGCACGATCATGCCCACGGGCTTCGTCGGCGGGATGAGGGAGATCAGGTCCGTCTCACGTCGGACCTCTGCACCGACCTTGCCGACCGGTTCGGCGGATGGTGATGTTGCGGCGCTGGACGCGACGGTCGGTCAGGCTTTCGCCGGAGATTTCGGCACGGGAGCGGTCACGACCGGTGTCGTCGTCCTGCAAGACGGCAAGATCGTCGCCGAGCGCTATGCGCCCGACTTCGGCCCCGACATCCCCCAGCGCACATGGTCGGTGGCCAAGAGCCTGGCCGGGACCGTGATCGGGGCGGCGGTGCAGCGTGGCGAGGTCGATCCCGATGCGCCCGCCGCCATCGCGAACTGGCAGGCCGCCGAGGATCCGCGACGCGCCATCACCCTGGACGCCCTGATGCGGATGAGCTCGGGTCTGACCAGCGATACGGCGGGCAACCGCACCGACGCCCTGTATTTCGGCGGGACGGCGGTGGATGAACAGGCACCGGGCTGGCCCCTGATCGCGCCGGTCGGGACGCGGTTCCGGTATGCGAACAACGACATCCTGCTGGCGGTCATGGCGATCGCCCCGACGTTCGAGGCTCATCCGCCGCACGCCCTGTTCGACCGGTTGGGCATGACCCACACCTGGGCCGAGACCGACTGGCGGGGGAACTACATGATGTCGAGCCAGGTCTGGACCACGGCGCGGGACCTTGCCCGGTTCGGTCAGCTCTATGCCCAGGACGGGGTCTGGGAGGGAGAGCGACTGCTTCCCGAGGGCTGGCGAACGCGGGTCACGACGCCGTCGGGACCGCAGCCCCCGACCGGTACCTTCGGCTATGGGGCGACCTTCTGGCTGATGAACCGTGAGGAGGGGGTGCCCGCCGACGCCTTCTCGGCCAACGGCAACCGGGGTCAGTATGTCGTCATCGTGCCCAGTCGAAACGTCGTCATCGTCCGGCGCGGCGAGGACCCAGCGGGCCAGGGTTTCAACATCGCCGCCTTCACCCGCGACGTTCTGGCGGCCCTGAACTGAGCCCGGCGCGCAACCCCCTCTTGAGCGAGCCGTCGCGGCGGCTATAAGACCCCATCTTCAGAATCCCCGGACGATCTCCCCATGGCCGACCCGCACCACGCCACCGACGCCGCCGACCATGACGCCGAGGCCTATCAGCGCGGCTCGATGGCGATCGAGGAGCAGAAGGCGACCTGGAAACTGGTCCAGGCCCTGTTCAGCTGGGGTTCGGTGGCGCTTGCCGCGATTCTGGCCTTTCTGGTGATCTGGTTCCAGCCGGGCGGCAGCTTCGTCGGCGGGTTCATCGCGGGCGTGGTGATTTTCGTGGCCGGCTTCTTCTTCCTGAAGTCGGGTTCCAAGGGTCACTGACACCGTTGTCGGCAAGGCTTGCCGGTCAATTCGGTTATCGCGCACGCATTTTGTCGCCAACTGGCGTTTTGGCGCTTTGACGCACGTTTCCATTCCAGCCTAAACCTCTCCCAAGAAACGAATTGGGAGATCAGCCATTGGGCGTCGCCATCGCCGTGACCCGCGAACGCCGTGAAGGCGAAACGCGCTGTGCCGTCACGCCGGAAACGGTGAAGAAATTCGTCGCCCTGGGCGCGACCGTCACGGTCGAGGCCGGGACTGGCGCGGGCTCGTCCTTCCCCGACGCCGACTATGTCGCGGCGGGTGCGGTGGTTCAGCCGGACACCCGTGCGGTGCTGGAAGGTGCGGACATCGTGCTGAAGGTGCGCGGCCCGACGGCGCAGGAAACCAGCGCGCTGAAGCCCGGCGCGATCGTCGTCGCCCTGCTGGACGCCTATCGCGAGAAGGACACCGTCGCGGCCCTGGCGGGGCAGGGGACCACTGCCTTCGCCATGGAGTTCGTACCCCGGATCACCCGGGCCCAGGTCATGGACGCCCTGTCGTCCCAGGCCAACCTGGCCGGCTATCGCGCCGTGATCGAGGCGGCGGCGGCTTACGGTCGGGGCTTCCCGATGATGATGACGGCGGCGGGCACGGTCGCACCGGCCAAGGTCTTCGTCATGGGCGTCGGCGTCGCGGGCTTGCAGGCCATCGCCACGGCGCGGCGTCTGGGTGCCGTGGTCACCGCCACCGACGTGCGGCCCGCCACCAAGGAGCAGGTCGAATCGCTGGGTGCCAAATTCCTCGCCGTCGAGGACGAGGAGTTCAAAAACGCCCAGACCGCCGGCGGCTATGCCAAGCCGATGTCGCCCGAATACCAGGCCAAACAGGCCGTCCTGACCGGCGAACACATCAGGAAGCAGGACATCGTCATCACCACGGCACTGATCCCCGGCCGCGCGGCACCCGTGCTGGTCACCGCCGATCAGGTGGCGACGATGAAGCCGGGCAGCGTCCTGATCGATCTGGCCGTCGAGGCCGGCGGCAATGTCGAGGGCGCCAAGTCGGGCGAGGTCGTCGTCACCCCCAACGGCACCTCCATCGTCGGCATCGCCAACCTGCCGGGCCGGATCGCGTCGGATGCCTCATCGCTCTACGCCAAGAACCTGGTCGCGTTCGTGGGGCTGCTGTTGAAGGACGGGGCTGTGGCGCTGGACCTCGAGGACGAGATCCTGAAGGCGGCGGTGGTCACCCACGGCGGTGCCGTCGTGCATGAAGGGGTGCGGGGGTGACGTCGAAACTGACCAACTACGGCTGGAAAATTGGACTGTTCATAGCGATCGTCCTGCCGCTGCTCTTTCTGCTTCAGTCGATCATTCTCCTCAGCGGTGCGGGCAGCCAGACTGCGATCGCCCAAGTCTTCCTGAGTATCATGCAGGTTCTGCCATACATGGCATTTGCGACTGGATTGGGCGTGCTCATCTGCCTGCTCGTGAAGATCGAAGCCTGCCTTCGTGAACAATCCCCAAGGGACTGAGATATGGAACACGTCGATCCCACCGTCTTCCGCCTGGCGATCTTCGTCCTGGCGATCTTCGTCGGCTATTACGTCGTCTGGTCGGTGACGCCGGCCCTGCACACGCCGCTGATGGCCGTGACCAATGCGATCTCAAGCGTCATCGTCGTCGGCGGTCTGATCGCGGCGGCGGCCGTGTCGGGCGAGGCGACCGGCGCCGACGCCTGGATCGCCAAGGGCGCGGGCGTCGCGGCCGTGACCCTGGCCAGCGTCAACATCTTCGGGGGCTTCATGGTCACCCGGCGGATGCTGGCCATGTACAAGAAGAAGGAACGCCCCAAGCCCGTCGAGGCCAAGGCATGACCTTCGATGCGCTGCTGAGCGGGGCGGCGGTGGTCGCGGCGATCGCGGCGCTGCTGACCTATGGCTGGCTGCTGGTGCGGCGGTTCCAGATGATCCGGCTGCTGACGGGCCTGGGCCTGTTCCTGACCGGCCTGGCCCTGTTCCAGGCGCCGCGGATGCTGACCCTGTCGGACGGCGACGTCCTGATCCGGCTGGCCGTCACGGCCCTGATCCTGGCCGTCATCGCCCAGATCGCCTCCAGCCTGCGCACCCGCCCCCAATGGAACGGTGCCGAGCGGCGCACCGTTGTGGCGCATCCCTGATGGACATCACCCCCGCAGCCCTGGCTCGTCTGGCCTCGTGGATCGCCACGGGACTGGGCGTCGGCCTGTGGGCGTGGAGCTGGATCAAGGAAAGCAATCCGATCCAGAAGCAGCGGTTCATGGACTGCGGCGTGGTGCTGGTGTTTGCTGCGACCCTTGTGCGGGTGGTCGTGCAGGAGCGGGAGATGACCCCGATCGACTGGGCCCTGGTCCTGCTGTCCCCCCTGTTCATTGCCGCCGCCCTGTGGCGCCTGGCGCGCACGGCCTGTCCGGGGGACGTCGAACGCCGATGACCGATCAAGAATTCAAGACACGTTTGACGAAAGACTTCGGGGGAACGCCGTGAACGCATCTCTGGCCGCGCTGGCCTATCTGGTTTCCGGCGTGCTGTTCATCCTGTCGCTGCGGGGGCTGTCGAGCCCCGAGACCAGCCGTCAGGGCAATATCTTCGGCATGGTCGGGATGGGGCTGGCGGTCGCCGTCACCCTGCTGACCCTGTGGGGGTCGGGGGCGCTGGATCTGATGACGGCGGCCCTGATCGTCGGCGGCGTGGTCGTGGGCGGCGGCGGCGGTGCCCTGATCGCGGGCAAGGTCAAGATGACCGACATGCCGCAGCTGGTCGCGGCGTTTCACAGCCTCGTCGGCATGGCCGCCTGTCTGGTGGCCATCGGCGCGGTCTATGCGCCCGCCGCCTTCGGCATCTCGGACGGCGACGGCGGGATCAAGATGGTCTCGATCATCGAGCTGTCGCTCGGCGTCGCCATCGGGGCGATCACCTTCACCGGCTCGGTCATCGCCTTCGCCAAGCTGAACGGCAATATGAGCGGCGCACCGATCATCCTGCCGGCGCGGCATCTGATCAACATCGGGCTGGCGCTGGGGCTGATCTTCCTGATCGGGCTGATGATCGGCTCTGGCGGTCAGGCCACCTGGGCCTTCTGGGGTGTCTTCGCCATCGCCCTGGTTCTCGGCGCGACGCTCATCATCCCGATCGGCGGGGCCGACATGCCGGTCGTGGTGTCGATGCTGAACTCCTATTCCGGCTGGGCGGCGGCGGCGCTGGGCTTCACGCTGGAGAACATCGCCCTGATCATCACCGGCGCCCTGGTCGGGTCGTCGGGCGCGATCCTGTCCTACATCATGTGCAAGGGCATGAACCGCAGCTTCATCTCGGTCATCCTGGGCGGGTTCGGCGGCGGCGACGCAGCGGCGGGCGGCGAGGCGCGGGTCGAGACCCGACCGGTCAAGCAGGGCTCGGCCGAGGACGCCGCCTTCATCATGAAGAACGCCTCCAAGGTCATCATCGTCCCCGGCTATGGCATGGCCGTGGCCCAGGCCCAGCATGCGCTGCGTGAAATGGCCGACAAGCTGAAGGAAGAGGGCGTCGAGGTGAAATACGCCATCCACCCCGTCGCCGGCCGGATGCCGGGCCACATGAACGTCCTGCTGGCCGAGGCCAACGTCCCCTATGACGAGGTGTTCGAGCTGGAGGACATCAACGCCGAGTTCGCCAGCTGCGACGTCGCCTTCGTCATCTGCGCCAA
>NZ_JBIIAY010000056.1:0-19283 GCF_044239655.1 Brevundimonas sp. | reverse complement strand
AAGGCCTCCGCGCCGGTGGGGGCGGGCGCGGCGGCCGGGGCGGCGCGGGTCAGGCTGGCGCGGGCGGTGGGCGTTCCGGCGCGGGGATCGCCGAGCACGGTCAGGAACAGGGCGGCGGCCGCGATCAGCGACAGGCCTGCGACGCCCACCGCGACCGGAGGACGCTTCAGGACGGCGACGATCTGGGCGAGGTTCAGCCCCGCGCCGCGCGGCTGGGGCGGGCTGCCGGCGGTGGCGGCCAGGGCGGACTGACGTTTGGCGAACATGGACACGGACGAACGCTCGGTGGGCCTTTGGCGGAACCGCGACGACGGCTCCTTCGGGCTCACTGTGGCGTGCGGCGGTTAAGAAAGCCTAACGGGGCATTAGCCATGAACGGCGGTCAGCGGCGGCGTTCCTGGGGGGTGGGGACGTTGCCGGGCGTGATCTCCGGCGCGCGCTGGGGCGAGGCCGGGGGCGTTCCGGTCGCCTCGGCGGTCTCGACCGGGGCCGCGTTCGGGTCGGTGACGACGATGCCCGTCGGCGCGGCGGCAAGCTGCGTCAGGTCGCCGCCGGCGCGCAGGACGTCGAGCGCGCGTTCCAGCTGGTAGTCCTTGTCCTTGTCGAAGTCCGGACCGGGGGCCTCACGCGGCACGTGGGGGCCCTTGCGTTCGGCGCCGATCGAGGCGTCCAGCGCGGTCGAATAGGCGGCCTCGGAATAGATGAAGCTGGAGCGGGAGATGATCTTCGCTTCGGCTTCCGTGCGAGCGACCTCGAGGTCGGGCTCGATACCGATCTTCTGGATCGAGGTGCCGGACGGAGTGTAGTAGCGCGCGGTCGTGATCGACAGGGCCCCGTCGCGGCCGCCGCCCAGCGGGATCACCGTCTGGACCGACCCCTTGCCGAAGCTGGTCAGGCCGACGATCGTGGCCCGCTCGTGGTCCTTCAGCGCGCCGGCGACGATCTCGGACGCCGAGGCCGAGCCGTAGTTGACCAGAACCACCAGCGGCAGGCCGCCGCTCAGGTCGCCGGGCTTGGCGGCATAGCGTTCGATCTGCTCGGGCTTCCTGCCGCGCTGGCTGACGATCTCGCCGCGTTCCAGGAAGGCGTCGGACACGTCGATGGCCGCGGTCAGCAGGCCGCCGCCGTTGTTGCGCAGATCCAGGACGAAGCCCTTGAGGCCGGGCTTCTCGGCCTTCAGCCGGGTGATGGTCTCGGTGAGTTCGCGGCCGGTGTTCTCGTTGAAGGTCGAGATACGCAAATAGCCGAAGTCGCCTTCGAGGCGGCCGGTGACGCTCTCGACCTTGATGACCTCGCGGGTCAGGACGACCTCGCGGGCCTCCTCGCCGTCGCGCAGGAAGGTCACGGTCACCGAGGTGCCCATGGCGCCGCGCAGTTTCTCCGACACCTGGGACACGGTCATGCCGGCCGCGTTCTGGCCGTCGATGGCCGAGATGACGTCGCCCGCCTGGACCCCCGCGCGCCCGGCGGGTGAGTTGTCCATCGGCGAGATCACCTTCACCAGCCCGCCCTCGGCGGTGATGGTCAGGCCGACGCCGGAGTATTCGCCGCTCGTCCGCTCCTGCAGATCCTCATAGCCGTCCGGCGGCAGATAGTTGGAGTGGGGGTCCAGCGCCGTCATCATCCCGGCCAGGGCCGCCTCGACCAGCTTCTTGTTGTCGACGGGCACGACATAGGCCTGTTCGACCACGGCGATGACGTCGCCGAACAGCTGCAGCATGCGGAAGGTTTCGTTGCGCGGCGTCTGGGTGGCCACGGTCATGCCGGTCAGGCCGAGCGCAATCACGACGCCGCCGGCCAGGAATCTCTTACGCATTCGGTCTCTTTCGCGATCCAACGGCATTCCGAAGCCTCTGGAGCGTCCGGTATCTGTTCAGTGTGGGGAAGGATGGGGCGTCAGGCAAGCGGGAGTGGGGGTTGGGCGTGGTGGATAGTCTCTGCGTGCAGGCACCGCGCTTGTCCATGCCGGAGAGATGGCTGAGGCCTCGGGGATTGCCGAGGCCGCTGGGCGACGGGCTCACACTGAAAGGCAGGGCGTGCGCCGGTGCTGACCCACCAACGGCGATGGGGGAGGTGAGCCTGCACCTCCCTGGAGTCTCAACCACTTTTGTGCAGCATTTCTTGCGCGAACCGCTAGAAGACCGGTCAGAAATCACGCGCACACGCCGCCGCACCGCCGTCCAGAACACGACCCATGCAAGACACCGTCCGCCGCATCCTGACCGCCCGCGTCTATGACGTGGCGATCGAGAGCCCGCTCGATCCCCTGCCGCGCCTGAGCGCGCGCCTGGGTCGGCCGGTGTTGCAGAAGCGCGAGGACCTGCAGCCGGTCTTCTCGTTCAAGATTCGCGGGGCCTACAACAAGGTCGCCGGGCTGGACGCTGCGGCCCTGGCGCGCGGCGTGATCTGCGCCTCGGCCGGCAATCACGCGCAGGGGCTGGCCTTGGCGGCGACGCGGCGCGGCGCGGTCTCGACCATCGTCATGCCGGTCACGACCCCCGCCATCAAGGTGGCGGCGGTCAGGGCGCGGGGCGGCAATGTCGTCCTGCACGGCGAGACCTTCGACGAGGCCTATGCCCACGCCCGCGCGATCGAGGCTGAAACCGGCGCCGTCTTCGTCCACCCCTTCGACGACCCGGAGGTCATCGCCGGCCAGGGCACGGTGGGGCTGGAGATCATGCGCCAGCATTCCGGGCCGATCGAGGCCGTCTTCGTGCCGATCGGCGGCGGCGGACTGGCCTCGGGCGTCGCCGCCATCGTCAAATTCCTCAGGCCCGAGACGAAAGTCATCGGGGTCGAGCCGGTCGATGCCGCCACCATGAAGACCGCCATCGACGCCGGCCGGGTCGTCACCCTGAACAGCGTCGGTGTCTTCGCCGACGGGGTGGCGGTATTGCGCGCGGGCGACGAGACCTTCCGCTTGTGCAAGGACCTGCTGGACGACATCATCCTGGTCGACACCGACGCCATCTGCGCGGCGATCAAGGACATCTTTGACGACAGCCGCGCCGTCGCCGAGCCGTCGGGTGCCCTGGCCCTGGCCGGGCTCAAGGCCTGGGCCGCACTGAATCCGTGTACGGACAATGACGCCGCCCTGATCGCCATCAACTCGGGCGCCAACGTCAACTTCGACCGCCTTCGCCATATCGCCGAGCGGGCCGAGATCGGCGAGGGGGCCGAGGCCCTGCTGGCCGTCGCCCTGCCGGACGAGCGCGGCGCCTATGCCCGGTTCCTGAGATTGCTGGACGGACGGTCCGTGACCGAGTTCAACTACCGCTGGGCCCCCGACGGCGCGGCCCACTTCTTCGTCGGCGTCGCCCTGCGCTCGGGCCCGCACGAGAAGGAGGACCTGATCGCCACCCTCCAGACCTCGGGCTACCGGGTCGAGGACATGAGCGACAACGAAACCGCCAAGCTGCACGTCCGCTACATGGTCGGCGGCCGCGCGGCGGGGCTGGAGGGCGAACGCATCCTCCGCTTCCAGTTCCCCGAACGCCCCGGTGCCTTCCTGCGCTTCCTGAACGCACTCCAGCCGGCCTGGGCCCTGACCCTGTTCCACTATCGCAACCACGGCGACGACGTCGGCCGCGTCCTGGCCGGGATTCAGGTCCCGCCCGCCGAACTGGACGCCCTGACCGAGGCCCTCACCGACCTCGGCTACCCCTACGTCGACGAAACCGACAACCCGGCCAGCCGGCTGTTCCTGGATGGGGTCTGACGCAACACCTGTCCATTCGCGCTTCGCCAGCGGCACCGCCCCGCCATCCGCGCATCCGGGCCGACCGATCGCGCAGTCGCGGATGACGGCAAGATCGGCGAGGCTACACCGGGGCATCCCCTTATCCGGAGCCCGCCATGTCCTCGATCACCCGTCCCCTGCTCCGCCCCTGGCCGCTCGCCGCACTTGGCCTGACCCTCGTCGTCGCCGCCTGGATCGGGCTCGCCCAGGCCGGCCTGCTGCCCCTCTGGTCCCATCCCCACGCCCCGGACCTGGCCCTGCTGGCCGCCCAGCCGGTGGTGATCCAGCTGCATGTCGGTGCTGCCCTGTCCGCCCTGCTGATAGGCACGGTGCTGTTGCTCGGCGTCAAGGGCAACACCCTGCACCGGACCCTGGGCTGGACCTGGGTGATCGCCATGGCGACCGTGGCGATCAGCTCCTTCTTCATCCGGACCAGCGGGACCTTCTCCTGGATCCACCTGCTCAGCGGCTGGACCGTGATCGCCCTGCCCATGGCGGTATTCGCCGCCAGACGTCACGACATCAAATCGCACCGGCGCGGCATGACCGGACTGTTCGTGGGCGGCCTGCTGATCGCCGGCGCCTTCACCTTCGCGCCGGGCCGGCTGATGTGGAAGATCGTCTTCGGCTGAAGGCCCTATTCGCCCTTGGCCGCCCGGATCGCGTGGTGGGCGCGGACGATGGCGTTGGCGACTTCCTGGGTCTGACTGGACGCATTGCCCAGGCCGCGCTCGGATTTGTAGAGCCCGTCCAGATAGGCCCGGTCCAGGTCGGTCAGGCCGGGCGTCCCCTGCGGATCGTCGAACAGGTTCAGGATCGTGGCATAGCCCCGCGTCTCCGCCTCCGGATCGACCTGAGCCAAGGCGAGGAAACTCAGATAGTCGGCCAGCTGATCCGGCGTGGTGCCCTCAAGCTTGCCCGCATCGACGACGATGTAGACCTTGGACAGGTTGTCGACGATCTCTGAACGCAGCCGCGACGACACCGTGGTCCGCACCGAGGGCGCATACGCGAAGGTCGTGTCCTGACCGCCGACCCCCGCACCGTTGCCGATGATGTCGCCGGGCAGGCGGGTGGCCCGCTCGCCGGTGTCGGAGAAGACCGGCATGCTGGAATGCCACCAGCGCACGGGGGCGTCGGTGGTCTGGAACTTCGCCAGCTGGGCTCGGCCGCGATCGGTGCCTGCTCCGCCGCTGACGAAGCGGCGCGGGGCCTGGGCGACGAAGGCCCGGGTCACCGGATCGGCGTCCACGGCGAAGATGATGATGACGTTGGGGTCACAGCCGGGACCTGCGGGGTTCAGCCCGACGCTCATGGCCGTCGTCGCGATGCGGTCGATGAAATACTGCGCCTCGGCGGTCCTCAGATTGACCGTGCCCGGACAGACGCTGCGGCTCCACCGGGCCAGGTCGCGGTTGCGCACCGGGGCCCCGACATCGACCACGAAATCGCGCACCAGGCTTTCGAGCCGGCGACCGGTGACCTCGAGGTCATTGAGCTGGAACGGGGTGTCCGGATCGACCTGCGGCGGAGCGGCGACAGGCATGGGTTGGGCGGACAGGGCCAGGGCGGCGAGCGCGGCGATCAACATGGCGGCATCCTCGTCGGCCAGGCGTACCCCGGCCGTCGCCTCAGTCTAAACCCGTCGCCGAAGAGGGTCGAGCCCCGGCTCAGGCCGCCCCGTCACCGGGCCTCGTGCGCCAGCAGCCACCGCTTGCGCTCCAGCCCGCCCGCATAGCCGGTCAGGGTGCCGTTGGCCCCGATCACCCGGTGACAGGGCACGATCAGGGCGACAGGGTTCTGGCCATTGGCGAGGCCTGCGGCCCTCACCGCCTTGGGCCGCCCGATCGCCGCCGCCAGCTGGCCATAGGTCCGCGTCTCCCCCGCCGGGATGGCGCGCAGGGCAGCCCAGACCTCGCGCTGAAACGCTGTTCCGTTAGTCCGCACCACCAGCCCGTCAAGCGCCGTCCGGTCCCCGGCGAAATAGGCCGCGACCGCCGACCGCGTCGTCTCCGGCACCGCGCCCGGTTCAAGCACGAACGCCCCGTGATACCGCGCCAGCAGCCGCATCATCCGCGCCTCATAGTCCTCGAAATCCAGAGCCACGACCGCGCCCCCGGCATCGACGACCAGCAGCACCTCGCCGACCGGCGTCGATATCCGGTCCAGGGTGAAGGGCTCAGGCTGCGCGTTGTTCATCTTCATTCTCCAGGTCTTGCGCCGACAGTCCCGCCGTCCGCAGGTGCAGCGCCCCATAGGCCCGCCAGGGCCGCCACCGCTCTGCGCGCGCCGTTGCCCTCGCCTCGAAATCCGCCGGCCACCGGTCGCTCGGTGCTGTCTGTCCGTCATCGATCCAGGCGCCGGGCAGCCGCAGCCCCGGCCGTGCCTCGACCAGGGATATCATCCCCGGATCGGCCGACAGGTCGCGCGCGATCGCCTCGGGATCGGCCGACAGATCGAACACCCGCCGCACCCGCGCCAGCACACCCGGCAAGGCCTTGAGGTCCGAGGCCTCGACCACGACCTCGACCCGTCCCGGCCGCCCAAAGGCCACCACGACCCGACCGTCCGCCCCATCGATGTCGGCGGTCAGGGCTCGCGACCACCGGCCGTCCTCGACCGCGTCTCCGCGCGCCGACAGCGCCGCTAACATGGTCTCGCGATCATAGGGCTCGCGATAGGACAGCCCCAGCCGCACCCCGACCTCGGCCGCCCGCTCCTTGCGCCGCCGCAGCGCCGAGGGCGGTCGTCCGTACAAGGACTGAAAGGTCTCGTTGAACCGCCGCACACTGCCGAAGCCGGACGCCAGGGCCACCTCGGCCATCGACAGATCCGTCTCGTGGATCAGCTGCTTGGCCAGCAGCACCCGCCGCGTCTGGGCCACGCTGACCGGGGCCGCCCCCAGATGCTGCCGGAACAGCCGCCTTAGCTGGCGCTCGCCCACCCCCAGTCGTCCGGCCAGGGCATCGACGTCGGCCTCATCCAGCGCCCCCGCCTCGATCAGGGCCAGGGCCCGACTGACCGTGTTGGACGTCCCCCGCCATGCCCCCATATCGGGCGCCGTCTCGGGCCGACAACGCAGACAGGCCCGAAACCCGGCCTCCTCCGCCGCCGCCGCGGTGGGATAGAAGATCATGTTCTCGCGCTTGGGCGTCCGCGCCGGACAGACCGGCCGACAATAGATGCCGGTCGAGGTCACCCCGCCGAAGAACCGTCCGTCGAACCGCGCATCGCGGGTCAGCACCGCCCGGTAGCAGGCCTCCTGATCCAATGTGTCGCGCGCCGTTTCCATGACGCCAACATGGGGGCTGATCGCCCCCATGTCTCGCGGTTTTCGGACATGACGGGGTCAGACGAGGCTGGGCTTGAGCCTGTCCGCACCCGGCGACGGCTTGCCGGTGACCAGCCGCCACAGAGCCCCCGACGCCTCGAACAGACTGGTCACGAAGCCGATGGCCACCACCAGCATGAGGATCGTCGCCAAGGCCCAGTCGTGGGTCTGCACCATGGTCGCGACGCGCTCGATCATCGTCTGCAGACTGTCGGCGCGGATCAGCGGCGACAGGGGCGAGGCCATCCACAGCCAGCCGTAGAAACAGGCCCGCGTCACGCTGAGACCCAGGTCGCCGAGCCCGGTCAGCCGCACCGATCCCGGCATGGCCGCCCGCGCCAGTCCGAACACGATCCGCGCCAGGGCATAGGCGATGACGGGCCAGTAGATCAGGCCCAGGGTCTGGATCACCAGTTGCGAATAGCTGACGCCGTCGATGGTCACGGCCAGGTCGATGGGCCGCAGGTCCCGCGTCGTCAGCAGCCCGGTCCACCACAGCAGGAAGACGGCCCAGGCGATGGCGCTGGCCACGCCGCGCGCGGCCGGCGACATCTGGCTGCTCATGCCCCGCACCCGGCCCTGGGCGCGGTCGGCCGCGCCGCCCAAACTCGAACCAGTCTGTGTCGGACCGTTCTCGGACAGGGCCCGCGACACGCTGTCGGCGTCGAACGCCGCGATCTCGAACAGGCCCAGGTCCTTGACCCGCCAGTCGCGGATGAAGGCCGGCTTTTCCTTCTGTCGCTCGATGATGAAGGCGGCCAGGGTGGCCAGACCCACGATGGTGATCGCGCCGTTGAAGACGTTGGCGAAGGCATGGCCGATCGCCTGACCCGCCATCATGTCCCCGGCGAAGACCCGTACCACCAGGCCGATGACCGTGATCGCGGCCATGGCCACCAGCGCCACCTTCACCCCGAACATCCACCACGGATACAGCTCCGGCCCGACGACGTGCTGGGGGCCCGAACCATAACGGGCGGCGACGGTCAGGGGGTGGCCCACCTCGCGCAGCACGGCCTCCTGTTCCGCCTCGCTCAGGGGTCGGCCGAGGCTTTCCTCGCGGTCCTCCATCCGGGTCTGGATGGCGTCTCGCAGCTCGGCGATGATGTCGTCGCGCGTGGCCTTGGGCAGCTGCGCCGCCACGGCCTTCAGATATCGGTCTGTCAGGGTCATCCTGGTTGCTCCAAGGTCGGGATTGTTCAGAGAATTCGGTCGAGCGAGGCATTGATGCCCCGCCATTCGTCGGTCAGGGCCGCGAGCATGGCCTCGCCCATCGGCGACAGGACGTAGAAGCGCTTTTTCCGCTTCTCTTCCTCGCGCCATTCGCTGGCCAGAAGGCCCTGGCTCTCGAGACGGCGCAGCAGCGGATAGAGGGTCGATTCCTCCATCTCCAGCCCGTCGGCCGCCAGGGCCTGGCGCAGGGTATAGCCGTAGCGTTCGGTCCTGAGACAGGCGAGCACGGCCAGCACCAGCGACCCGCGCCGAAGCTCCAGCCGCATGGATTCAAAAAGTTCTGCATCGATCGTCATGGCTGATCCTGCTCGTCACATAGTGTGTGACGCACAGTGTATGCCGCATACTGTGCGACCGAGTCAATGCCGGTTGAGCAGTTCCGGTGGACAGGGTAAAAAGTGGGCGTCCCGACCTCGTGGGGCGAGGTCGGGACGCCGGGGCCGACAACCCCCTACGGTCAGGCGGAGGGTGATGCGGACCGCAGCCGGGGCGCTTTCGCGATCGCCCGGCCGGGCAGGTCCACACTGGCGTTTTCGCGCGCCTCGCGAAACCTGCGGATTTCCATAGGTAGGCCCGCTGGGTGGCCCGGGGATGGCGTCAGAGTGTCTCGATCTGCTGAAAGATCAGGCCGCGAGCCACCGCTTCCGGCAGGCTGCGAGCCCCCAGCTTCTTGCGGGCGTTCTTCAGGTGCATGCCTACCGTGACCTCGGCAATATTGAGGTCGTGGGCGACGGCGCTGATCCGGCGTCCCATGGCCACGGCCGACAGACAGTCCCGTTCCCGCGCCGACAGGGCCTGGGCGCCATGGGTTCTCAGCATGATCTCGCCCGCGATCCCGGCATGGAAGACCCGGGTCATGGCCAGCAGCAGCGCGCCATGCCGACGCACCCGCTCGCGCGTGTCGGCGGGGTCCAGGCTGCTGCCGATCACCATGCCCCCGGTATGACGGCCGGGCCCGCGTTGCAGGGGGACGAGAACACCGGCCTTCATGCCGCCGCGCAGGGCGGTGCGGGCAACCTCTCCGATATCGCCCTCAGCCGTGGCGTCGAACAGGATGGGATCCTGTCCACCCGCCGAGACATAGTCGACGAGCGGATCAATCAGATCGAGCCGACGCTCTGCATAGTCCGCCAGCCATTCGGCGGGCATGGTCGACAGCGACGGATTGATCAGGTCCGGCGCGTCAATCGAGCGCGACGGCAGGAAGACGGTGTAGTTCAGCTTGTCGAAGCCGAGCTCGGCCAGCCGGCCCGAAAACGCCTGCCACAGCCGGTCGGGATCCCGCTCGGCCAGCAGGACGGCCAGCACCGCGTCCTGCGGATCCTGGCCAGCCGACAGATCGTCCACGCGACTCTGTACGCTAATCGACATCGGTACTCCCCACGGCGACACTCTGTTCCACGACCTGAGATCGATCAACCCTTCGCCGATCGCTTCAGGGATGCAACCGTCACCGGTTTCCATTTCCACGCCAGTCGCTAAAGCTGGGGCGTCGTGTCACGGGGATTTCCATGCCGTCTGCCCGCTCTCGTTCGATCCTCCTGTCCGCCCTGGCGCTGATCGCCGTCGCCGCGTCCCCCGCGTTCGCCCAGGTCCCCGGGCCGACCCTGATCCCCGGGGCCGAGTACGACGCCACCGTCCCGACCGTCACCTCCGTCCTCGGCTATGACAGCGGCGAGCGGATCAGCCGTTCGGCCGACGTGCTGCGCTATTTCGAGGCCCTGCGCGCCGCCGCCCCCGACCGCGTCGTCATCGGCGAACAGGCCCGCACCCATGAGGGCCGCCCGGTGTTCTGGGCCGCCGTGGGCTCCGCCGCCAACATCGCCCGGCTGGACCAGATCAAGGCCAACTCCCGCGCCCTGGCCGACCCCCGCAGCACCAGCCCCGCCGACGCCGCCCGCATCATCGCCGATCAGCCGGTGATCGTCTGGCTCGCCTATTCGGTCCACGGCAACGAGATCAGCCCCGCCGACGCGGCCATGGCCGCCGCCCGCCACCTGCTGGCCTCGCGCGATCCGGCGGTTCAGGGGTGGCTGGCCAACACCCTGGTCGTCTTCGTCCCGACCCAGAACCCCGACGGCCGCGAGCGTTTCCTGAACAACAACGCCGCCGGCTTCGGCACGGTCGCCAATCCCGATCCCCTGTCGGCCGAGCGCGACGAGCCCTGGCCGTCGGGCCGGTTCAACCACGACGTCTTCGACCTGAACCGCGACTGGTTCATCCAGACCCAGCCCGAGACGCGCGGCCACGCCGCCCAGGTCCGCGACTGGCGGCCCCAGGTCCTGGTCGACGCCCACGAGATGGGCACCGACGATACCTTCTTCTTCCCGCCCGAGGCCCAGCCGCTGAACCCGCTGATCGCCCCCTCGACGCTGGAGAGCCGCGAGATCATCGGCCGCAACACCGCCCGCCGCTTCGACCAGCAGGGCATCCCCTATTTCAACCGCCAGGTCTTCGACGCCTTCTATCCCGGCTATGGCGACGGCTGGCCCGGCTATCTGGGCGCGGTGTCGATGACCTATGAACAGGGGTCGTCGCGGGGGCTGGCGGCGCGGCGCTCGTCGGGCGAGATCCTGACCTATCGCGAGACGGTGCGGAACCATCTGGTGGCCAGCCTGTCGACGATCGAGGCCTCCTCCGCCAACCACGACCGCCTGCTGAACACCTTCTACGCCTTTCACGTCGAGGGGATGCGCGGACGCGGCGCCTATGTCCTGACGCCGCCGACCTACGATCCCATGGCCGCCGACCGTCTGGCGGGCCTGCTGGTCTCGTCGGGCATCGAGGTCGGCCGCGCCGACGCCGGCTTCACCTCTTGCGGCAAGTCCTACCCCGCCGGGTCCTATGTCGTGAACCTCAGCCAGCCCAACAGCCGCATGGCCGAGGTCCTGCTGACCCGCGACGTCGCCGTACCCGCCGACTTCCTGGCCGAACAGGAGCGCCGTCGCGCGCGCGGCCTGGGCGACGAGATCTATGACGTCACCGCCTGGTCGCTGCCCCTGATGTTCAACGTGCCGTCGGACAAATGCGCCTCGGCCCCCGCCGTCGCCGTCACCGCGGCAACCGAGGACCAGGTCATCCCGCGCGGCGTGGACAACCCCGACGCCGCCTACGGCTTCCTCGTCGCCCCCGGTCTGGCCGGCACCGGCCTGATGGTCGAGGCACTCAGGGACGGCGTGCAGTTGCGCAGCCTGGACAAGCCCTTCACCCACGCCGGCCGCCGCTGGCCCGCCGGGACCCTGGTCATCCCCCGCGCCGGCAACCCGGCCGACCTGCCCCAGCTCATGGGCGAACTGGCCATGTCCAAAGGCGCCGAGGTCGTCGGCATCGACGACTCCTGGGTCTCCGACGGCCCCGGCTTCGGCTCGGCCGATGCGGTTGCGATCCGGGCCCCCCGCATCGCCCTGGCCTGGGACGACCCGACCGACCCCTCGGCCGTCGGCGCCACCCGCTATGTGCTGGAGCGCTCGCTGGGCTACCCCGTCACCGTGGTCCGCACGTCCAACCTGGCCTCCGCCGATCTGGATCACTTCCAGGTCGTGATCCTGCCCGACGGCCGCGACTATGCCGGAACCCTGGGCGAGGGCGGCGTCGCCCACCTGCGCGAATGGGTCGAACAGGGCGGCACCCTGATCGGCCTGGGCAACGCCACCCGCCTGCTGACGGCACCCGAGTCAAAGATGCTCGCCGCCCGCCGCGAGACCGCCGTCGCCCCCGATGACGACAAGTCCGACGCCCCCTCCGACAAGCCCCGCGTCCCCGGCACGGCGATCGCCACCAGCGCCGCCTATGACAGCCTGATCCACGGCGGAGAGCGCGGCCCCGACAGCGTCGCCGGCGTCCTGGCCACTGCCGAGGTCGATCCCGAACACTGGCTCTCGGCCGGCGTCGCCCCGACCCTGAACTTCCTGGTCCGGGGCTCAGACATCTATACCCCGCTGAAGCGGGGCGAGGGCACCAACGTCGCCCGCTTCACCTCCGCCGACACCCTGCTGGCCTCGGGCCAGCTCTGGGCCGAGAACCGCCGCCAGCTCGCCTTCAAGCCCGCCGTCATGGCCGCCCCCCAGGGCGAAGGCTGGCTCATCGCCTTCCCCAGCGACCCGACCTTCCGAGGCTATATGGACGGGCTGGAGGTCATCTTCGCCAACGCGGTGTTCCGGGGACCGGCCCACAGTTCACCGGCGTGGTGACCCCGGCCAACGTTGGAAGATCAGCATTCCCTAAGGACAATTACGTAGTGCAGCCTTAAATCCCCTTTATCCACATTGATCGAAAGGTTTTAGGACAAGGACGACCGAGGGCCGCCCTTCTCGGGAAAGAAAGAAAAGCCGTGTCCAATCAAGCCGTCGAGAGCCGCATCAAGTTCATGAAGCTTGATGAGGCAGCGCGTTCGCGCATCAAGTCCATCAAGCCCCTCATCATGAAGGAGATGCCGGCGGCTCTGGACGGGTTCTACGAACAGGTCCGGGCCACGCCCGAGACCAGGGTCTTCTTCAAGGACGATGGCCATATCGACGCCGCGCACAAGAAGCAGCTGGCGCACTGGGACATCATCTCCAGCGGGCTCTACGACGAACGCTATGCCGAAGGCGTCAACAAGGTCGGCGAGGTCCATGCCCGCATCGGCCTGGAACCTCGCTGGTACATCGGTGGCTATGCCCTGGTGCTGGAGGCCATGGTGGCCAAGGTCGTCGAGGCGCGCTGGCCCAGACATGCCCTGAACGCCCGGGGCGTGACGGCGGGATCGACGGCGGCCGAGCTGGGAGCCCTGGTCAAGGCGACGCTGCTGGATATGGACCTCGCGGTGTCGGTCTATCTGGAGGCCCTGGAGACACGCCGGAAAATCGCCGAGACGGAGCGTCAGGAGGCCGAGGACCAGCAGAACCGGGTCGTCGCCGCCCTGGCCGAAGGCCTCAAGCACATGGCGGCCGGTGATCTGACGACCCGCATGGATATCGAGGTCGAGCCCCGCTTTCAGGGCGTGAAGGATGATTTCAACAAGACCGTCGAAACCCTGGCGGCGACGATGCAGTCCATCTCCGGGTCCGCCACCGCCGTCCTCAATGGTTCCGAGGAGATCGCCTCGGCCTCCGAGGAGTTGTCCAAGCGCACGGAGCAGCAGGCTGCCTCGCTGGAACAGACCGCCGCGGCCCTGGAACAGATCACGGTCACGGTGAAGCGCACGGCCTCCGGCTCGCAGCAGGCGGCCCAGGTCGTGGCGACGGCCAAGGGCGACGCCCAGGCCTCGGGCGAGGTCGTCGATCGCGCCATCGCCGCCATGGGCCAGATCGAGAAATCGGCGTCCGAGATCAACCAGATCATCGGGGTCATCGACGAGATCGCCTTCCAGACCAATCTGCTGGCCCTGAACGCCGGGGTCGAGGCGGCGCGGGCCGGCGACGCCGGTCGCGGTTTTGCGGTGGTGGCCCAGGAAGTCCGGGCCCTGGCACAGCGGTCGGCCGAAGCGGCCAGGGAGATCAAGGGCCTGATCTCCACCTCGGGCCAGCAGGTCAGCCGGGGCGTGGCCCTGGTCGGCGAGACGGGCGAGAGCCTGACCCGGATCGTGGAACAGGTCGCCACCATCGACGGCCTGGTCTCCGAGATCAGCGCCTCGGCCCAGGAACAGGCGGCCAGCCTCAGCCAGGTCAATATCGCCGTCAACCAGATGGACCAGATGACCCAGCAGAACGCCGCCATGGTCGAGGAATCCACCGCCGCCTCCTTCTCGCTCAAGAGCGAGGCCGGAGAGCTGGATGGGCTGGTGTCCCGCTTCAAGGTTGCCGCAGGCCCCGCCAGGGTGTCGAACCCGGTCCATGCGGCCCAATCCCGGATCGAGACCCTCGCGCGGCCCCGGCCATCCCGCCCGGCGCCCCGCTCGGTCGGCAACACGGCCCTCAAGGCCGCCGAGTGGGAGGAGTTCTGACCATGACGCCGTTTGAAACCCAGGCCGCGTCCGCAACCGGCGTCATGCTGGAGCTGATCTCCTTCGAGATCGGGGGTCAGGAATACTGTATCGACGTCCGTTCGGTGCGCGAGATCCGGGGCTGGACCCCGGCGACCCCCATGCCCCAGACCCCGGACTATATCCTGGGCGTGATCAACCTGCGCGGGGCGGTGATGCCGGTCCTGGACCTGCGCTGCCGCCTGGGCCTGGGCCGGACCGAGCCCTCCAGCCGCCATGTCATCGTGGTCATCCAGCACGGCAGTCGCCTGGCCGGGATCCTGGTCGACGGGGTGCAGGAAACCTTCCAGCTGGCGGCCTCCCTGCTCCAGACCCCGCCCGCCATGGGCTCGGACGCCAGCGAACAGTTCGTCGACGCCATCATCCCGCTGGAAGGCCGCATGCTGTCGCGGCTGGTCGTCGGATCCCTGCTCCCGCTCGAAACGGTCGGCGAAGCCGCCTAGAGGCGGGTCACCTCACGCCGCGCTTCCGGCACCCGCCCGCTCCAGGCCGAGCCCCCCGCTCGCCGCCTCGCCCTCACCCCGCCGTCATGCCCGCCCAGAGTGAGGTCATCTTCGCCAACGA
The DNA here is from genome assembly GCF_044239655.1 of Brevundimonas sp. Taxonomy (GTDB): domain Bacteria; phylum Pseudomonadota; class Alphaproteobacteria; order Caulobacterales; family Caulobacteraceae; genus Brevundimonas. The sequence continues at coordinate 4,454 of NZ_JBIIAY010000056.1, read as the reverse complement.
GATGTTCGGAGGGCCCACTAGCCTCGATGGGTCATGTCATTCGGTACCGCAGCGCCTTGACCAGTAGGGCGAAGGCTGGAGAGGGTTGCCGGCGGGTCAAGTAGTAGAGGTGGTAGCCCGGCAGCGACGGACACCAGTCATCGAGTACGGCGACCAGAGCACCGGCGTCGATCTCCGGCCGTACCATGTCAGTCGGCAGATAACCGACGCCGAGGCCAGCGATCGCCGCGTCACGGATTCGATAGACGCTGTTGAAAACGAGCGGCCCTTCGGTGCGGACCTTCAACTCCTGGCCGTCTTTTTCGAAACCCCAGACATAGAGGCCGCCCGACGTCGGCAGGCGCAGGTTGATGCAACGGTGGCGAACCAGGTCCGCCGGCGCGGTCGGCTTCGGATGGGCGGCGAAATAGTCGGGTGACGCGACCACAGCCATCGGCATGTCCGGCGCGATCCGCACCGCGATCATATCCTTGGCCACCTGTTCGCCGAGCCGGACTCCGGCGTCGAACTGGTCCTTCACAAGATCAGCAAGGGCGTAGTCGTCGACGATCTCGACCGAGATGTCCGGACAGTCGCGCAGCAGGGTCTTCAGCACCGGCCAGATGTATGTTGTCGAGGCATGCTCGACCGAGGTGATCCGGATCGTGCCCGCCGGCTTGTCGCGGAGATCGCTGAGGGCGGCGATGCTGGCATCGAGGTCTTCGAGCGCGGGCTTGAGGGTCTCCAGCAGCCGCTGTCCGGCCTCTGTGGGCGCAACGCTGCGGGTGGTCCGAGCCAGTAGCCGCAGGCCCAGTCGCTGCTCCAGCCGTGCGACCAACTGGCTGAGAGCCGATTGCGACAACCCCAGTTTCGCGGCGGCGCGCGTGAAGCTGCGTTCGTCGGCGACGGTCACAAAGGCCGTCAGATCAGCCATTTCCTCGCGCTTCATTCAGCAGCTCCGTGAATAGCTCCATCTACGTCTAAGCGGCTAAACCGCATAAACGCCAGCCAGTAAGTACTCTTCGCTGCCACTGCGGGCTCACCGCTTGATCGTGAACCAGCCGGTCGCCGAGTCGATGATGCCCCACAGTTTGGCGGGCAAAGCCAGGTCCGGCAGGGTCGCCACGTCCAGCGTCGTCACGATCTCGTCGGCTCGATCTGTCCGGGCCAGTTCGACCCAATCCGGGTTCATGATCAGTCCTTGGCCGACCGCCACCAGCGACAGGCCTCGGTCCAAGGCCTGTTCGGCCTGGGCCGGCGTCCTCACCTGACCGGCAGCGAGGACCGGGACGCGTCCGGCGACATGGGCGACGACCTGTTCGGCGATGGTCTCGCCCTGTTCGTCATCCATGGGCCGGGCGTCCAACACGCTGGCCAGTGAGGCGTGGATATAGTCGACGCCGCCCTCGATGAGCGCATCGATCAGATAGCGGGTGTCGGCGATGCGGATGCCGCCTTCGCCGACCTCTTCGGGCGAAACGCGATACCCAAGTACGAAGGGCCGATCCGCCTGCTCGGCGATGACCCGCTTCGCCTCTGCGATCACCGCCAGCGGGAAGCGCAGCCGGCTCTCCAGCGAACCGCCCCAGGCGTCCGTGCGTAGATTGTAGAGCGGCGAGAAGAAGTTCGGCAGCAGGAAGCCGTGGGCACCGTGCAGTTCGACGCCGTCGAACCCGGCCTCTATGGCGCGTCGCGTCGCCGCGCCGAAGGCGGTGACGATGTCCAGGATTTCGGCCTCGGTCAGGGCGCGGGCCGGCACATCGCAGGGCGCGAACGGGCTGGGTTCGCCGGTGACCGCGCTGGCGCTGACGATCTCGCCACCCGGCGCCAGTTCCGGCAGGGCGCGTGCGCCTGCGTGGAAGATTTGCAGGATGGCCTTGGCCCCACCGCTCTTGGTGGCCTCGGCCAGCCGGGTCAGGCCGGGCGTGAACCGGTCCTCATCTGAAGCATATTCGTGGGTGAAGCCGATGCCCTCAGGCGTCACATGGGTGCAGCCGGTGATCACCAGGCCCACGCCCCCGACCCGACGACGATAGTAGGCCAATTCCTGGTCCGAGACGGTCAGGTCGTCGTCAGCGGACCACGTGGTCATCGGTGCCATGACGACGCGGTTGCGAAGCGTCAGACCGTCCACCAGCGTCAGGGGTTCAAACAAGGGGTTGGGCTTCGTCATGGCCGGATCGCTCTCTCCTCGCCGCGACATGCGGCGGCTTCGTCCTTCAAGGTGGGGGCACCGTTGCCATAGATTAGAGGATCAAAATCGAATGGCCTTATTCGGCGAGCGAATAGCTGGGCGACTTGAGGACGGCCGTTGATGCGAATGAGGTCGCTGCTTGAGCGATCTCCGGACGCCATTCATTCGCTGAGCGGATAGGCCCTAGCCGTTTGCCCCGTCTTATCTCCTCGCTGCCGCGCGCCATCTTCGTCGCAAGCCGAACCCGGAGAGACAGATGGCCTTGAATGATCAAACCCGTGCGTCAGACCCGGCGCACCCGTCCAGCCGCCGCGCCTTCCTGATCCAGGCCGCGATCGCCGGGCCGGTCCTGGCAGCCGCTCCGGCGGTCTGGGCTGCTTCCCAGAACGCGCCAGCCCCCACTCAAACCAGAACTGGACCCACAGACATGAAGACCCGCAAGCTCGGCCAACTGGAGGTGTCCGAACTGGGCGCCGGCTGCATGTCCATCAGCGCCAACTACGGCCCGCCCGCTCCCGGCTTCGTCGGCATCAACGTCATGCGCTACGCCCACGAGCGCGGCGTGACCTTCTTCGACACTGCCGAAGTCTATGGCGGCTACACCAACGAACTGCTCGTCGGCGAAGCACTCGCGCCGATCCGCAATGAGGTGAAGATCGCCACCAAGTTCGGCTTCGACGTCGAAGGATCGGGCGCGCCCATCAGCCGCCCGGACCACATCAAGCGGGTCGCTGAAGCTTCGCTGCGCCGGCTGCGCACCGACCGCATCGACCTGTTCTATCAGCACCGTGTCGATCCGAACGTGCCGATCGAGGATGTCGCCGGAACGGTCGCGGACCTGATCCGCGAAGGCAAGGTGCTGCATTTCGGCCTGTCCGAGGCCAGCGCCGACACCATCCGTCGCGCCCACGCCGTTCATCCCGTGGCGGCCGTCCAGAGCGAGTATTCGTTTGTCGAGCGCGCGCCGGAAAACAACGGCGTCCTGGCCATCTGCGAAGAACTGGGCATCGGCTTCGTGCCTTGGGGTCCGGTAGGCATGGCCTTTCTGACGGGCACCATGACGCCCGACACCCGGTTCGATCCGGCCACCGACTTCCGGCACAACTTCCCACGCTTCACGCCCGAGAACATTCGGGCCAACCTGCCGATCCTCGACATCGTCCGCCGCAAGGCCGGCGAGAAGAGCGCAACCCCGGCCCAGGTCTCCTTGGCTTGGCTGCTCGCCCAGAAGCCGTTCATCGTCCCGATCCCCGGCACGCGGAATCGCGACCACCTTGTAGAAAACCATGGCGCGCTGGGCGTCGATCTGACTCCGCAGGACCTGCGTGACATGGAAACGGCGTTCGCGACCCTGAACATCCATGGCGCGAGCATGGACGCGAACAACATGGCGCTCATCGAGCGGTGAAATCGACCTCACCACCTTCGGAGATCACTCAAGCGGACCTAAGGGTTAAATACTGACAGGCTCCTCGACGTCCCCACAACGCCCCATCGGGGCGTAGGGATTTATTCCTTTCAACCCCTTGCCAAAGAGCCTCGCACCCTTACCTCCTTCGACGGTCTTTGACATCGACGGGAATGGAGCCGGCGCCGCCACCTCAACGGTTTTCGGACCATTCAGACCATTCAGACCATTCAGACCATTCAGACCCTGTTTTTCACCCCCGCCAAGGTCTGAAACCGAGGCGGCGGTCAGATCAGCAGGGCCCCCTCGTGGCGCAGCAGCCAGGTCTTGCGCTCCAGTCCGCCGCCGAAGCCGACCATGGCCCCGTCAGCCCCGACCACCCGGTGGCAGGCCAGGACCAGGGGGATCGGGTTGCGGTTCAGGGCCACGCCCGCCGCCTGGGCGGCCGCCGGCTCTCCGGCCCGCCGCGCCATCTCGCCATAGGAGATCGTCGTTCCGACCGGCACCCGGGCCAGGGCGCGCCAGACCCGGGCTTGGAACCCCGCCTCCCCGGCCGCCCCGTCCAGCGACCAGGCGATCCGCGTCAGGGCCTCTCGGTCGCCCTCGAAATAGGCCGACAGGGCCTCGACCACCGCCGCCGGGGCCTCGCCTCGCACGGTCGCCGCGCCCGGATACTCCCGCGCCATGGTCCGGGTCAGCCCCTCCCCGAACGACACCCCCCGGACCGCCCCGGCCGCGTCAAAGGCGAAGGCCAGCGGGCCGATCGGGCTGTCGATCGACGACAGGATCAGCCGGGCGGGCACCCCCACTCAGCCGCGCGCCCCGGCCATCAGCCCGTTGAGCAGGCCATAGTCCATGGCCGCCGCGATCTGG
>NZ_JBIIAY010000055.1:0-19407 GCF_044239655.1 Brevundimonas sp. | reverse complement strand
CACGGGCACCAACATCCGCTCGATGATCGGCTTCTATCGGCTGACCGGCGACCGCAAATTCCTCGAACGCCTGCCCGAGGCGCTGGACTGGCTGGATCAGGTCAGGACGCCCCAGAACCTGATCGCGCCGGGCCGCACCCACCCGACCTTCATCCTCGAGGGCTCGAACACCCCGGTCTATATTCACCGGCGCGGGTCCAACATCACCAACGGCCAGTATTACGCCGACACCAACCCGAACAATCTGATCGTCCACTACGGCTCGTTCAGGAACGTCGATACCGCCGCCATCCGCGCCGAGTACGAGGCGGCGGCCGCCATGGACCCCGCCGCCCTGATCGCCGCCTCGCCGCTGAAGGCGAGGGCCGGATCGCTGAAGCTGCCCAAATATTTCACCCTGCGCGACGTCAGCATCTGGGACATGTCCACCGACGCCCGGCGCGAGCGGCCGACGACACCGGCGCGCGTCGCCGAGCTGGTTTCGGGCCTCAACGACCGGGGCTACTGGCCCTCGCCCCTGACCACCATCTCCAACCCCTATATCGGCCCGGCACCGGCCGAGGTCACCGGCGGCGAGTATCAGACGACCCGCGTCGGCGACCTGTGGGACACCTCGCCCTACAACACCGACTACCCCGTCGAATGCATCTCGACCCAGGTCTTCATCCGCAACCTGGGCGACCTGATCGAGGGGCTGGCGGCCTGATGGACCGGCGTCAGCTTCTCGTCGGCGGCGCGGCGGCAGGGCTGGTCGCCACGACCAGCTGTGCCACCTTCGCCGGGTCGGATCGGGCGGATCAGACCGTCTGGCGCTTCGGCGACCTCGACCGGATCGGTGCGCCCCTGACGATCGAAGGGGCCCCGCAACGCATCGACGGCCCGGCCTCGCACCCCGGTGGCGCTCTGAAGTTCGACGGCGTGGACGACGCCCTGTTCATCGGCGATCACCCCCTGGCCGGCGCCTCCACCTTCGCCTTCGAGGCCGTCTTCCGCCCCGACGGCGGGGCCTTCGAGCAACGCTGGTTCCACCTCCAGGCCGACGAGACCGTTGCCCCCGGCCAGACCCCGGTCGGCACCCGCTTCCTGTTCGAGATCCGCGTCTATGGCGACCAATGGTCCCTCGACGCCTTCACCAAGGGCCCGACCTACAACCAGACCCTGCTGTTTCCCGACAAGCTGCATCCCGTCGGCCGCTGGTATCACGTCGCCCAGACCTATGACGGGACCATGTACCGGTCCTTCGTCAACGGCGAACTGCAGGGCGAGGCCGCCGTCCCCTTCACCCCCCAGGGCCCCGGGCGCTCCTCGGTCGGCTGCCGCATCAACCGCGTCAACTATTTCAACGGCGCAGTGGCGGAGGCGAGGTTCACCAAGCGGTTCCTGCGCCCGGATCAGTTCACGGGTTTGAATCCAGCCTGACGCGCCTGCCCGCGGTCTTTGATAATCGAACCCACCTTCTCCTCCCCGTTGCGCAGCAATGGGGAGGTGGCGCGGCGCTCCTTCAGCGCCATGACGGAGGGGGCGACACGCTCTTTCCGGTCGCGTCCGGAAGCCCTCACTGCGACCAACGAGTCGCCCCCTCCGTCACGGCTCGAAGCCGAGCCGCGCCACCTCCCCATCGCCTGCGGCGACAGGGAGGAGAGGCTTGCGATCACCCCGCCCGCTGCTGATCCCACCACCGCACCGCATCCGCATCGCGGGCGCTGAGTTCGGGGTAGTCGGGATCGGAACCGACGTCGGTAACACGGCGCCAGGAGCGGGCGCATTTGGGGCTCGTCAGCGGGACCACCCGAACTAGTTGCTCAGGCGGAACTGGGTTTAAGACATCTCCCGGTGCCGCATCCTCAAGAAATGCTTGGCTACTGCGGAAGACTTCCGCAGCGAAGGCATTGCGATCCATCTGCTCGCTTTCAAACGCAGCAAGCCAGCGTTCGTGAGCGACAACGTGAACTGCCGCGTCTATTGCGCCACCGATCTCCTTGTTTGTGCGCGCATTTTCCAGCTCCTGAGTCACAAACATGAGCAGATGCTTGATGTCGTTCCAACGCGAGACTTCCGCTTCATTCCGCCACTGCCCCGGCGTCTCCGGGATCACCCGCGCACAGTTCGTCCCCGCCTCCGGGAAGCGCGTCAGCCACGCCTCCTCCATCGTGAAGGGCGTTAGCGGGGCCAGCCAGGCGGTCAGGCGCATGAACACCTCGTCCATCACCGTCCGTGCCGCCCGACGGCGGATCGCATCGGGCCGATCACAGTACAGGCTGTCCTTGCGGATATCGAAATACAGGGCCGACAGGTCGTTGGCGCAGAACTCCAGCACAGGCCGGACCACGTCCTGGAACCGGTATTCGGCGTAGGCCTTGCGCACCTGACCATCAAGCTCATGCAGCCGATGCAGCACGAACTTCTCCAGCGGCGGCATGGCGTCGTAATCCGTCAGCCGCTCGTCCTCGTCGAACCCGACCAGGGCGCCCAGCAGATAGCGGACCGTGTTCCTCAGCTTGCGGTACGCATCCACCGTGGTCTGCAGGATCGTCTTGCCGATCCGCTGGTCGTCCGAATAGTCCACCAGCGCGACCCACAGGCGCAGGATGTCGGCACCGCTCTCCTTGATGATGACGGCGGGGTCGGTGGTGTTGCCCTTGGACTTGGACATCTTCTCCCCCTTCTCGTCGAGGGTGAAGCCGTGGGTCAGGACCGCGTTGAACGGCGCCCGGCCGCGCGTGCCGGAACCCTCCAGCAGCGACGACTGGAACCACCCGCGATGCTGGTCCGAGCCTTCCAGATACAGGTCCGCCGGCCAGTGCGACGGCCGGTCGCCGACGTATCCGGTCGCCGGATCGCGGGGCTCGATGGTGAAGGCGTGGGTCGATCCAGAGTCGAACCAGACGTCCAGGATGTCCTCGACCTTCTCGTACCGGGCCGGGTCGTGAACGCCCAGGAAATCGCTGTCGGGCGCGCTGAACCAGATGTCGGCGCCGTGCTCGGCGATGGCCTTCAGGATGCGGGCGTCGACCTCCGGGTCATGCAGCGGCTGGCCGGTGTGCTTGTCCACGAACATGGCGAGCGGTGTGCCCCAGGCGCGCTGGCGGCTGATCAGCCAGTCGGGCCGTCCCTCGACCATGGACCGGATGCGGTTGCGCCCGGCCTCAGGGTGGAAGTCGGTGTGGTCGATGGCCTTGAGCGCCGTCTCGCGCAGGGTGTCGCCGTCCTTGAGCGGGGCATCCATGCGGATGAACCACTGCGGCGTATTCCTGAAGATCACCGGCGCCTTGGAACGCCACGAATGCGGATAGGTGTGTTCGATCCGACCGCGCGCCAGCAACGTCCCGGCCTCGATCAGCCGGTCCATCACCGCGCCGTTGGCGGGCCCGAACTTGCCGGTCTTCTTGCCCTCGGTCTCCAGCACCTTCAGTCCCGCGAACAGGGGAACGCCGGGATAGTAGGCCCCGTCGGGATCGACCGTATCCGGCACCTCGTGATGACCGTGGGCCTTCCACACCTCGAAGTCGTCGGCACCGTGGCCCGGCGCGGTGTGGACGAAGCCGGTCCCGGCGTCGTCGGTGACGTGATCCCCGGCCAGCAGCGGCACGGAGAAACCGTAGCCGGGGTCCAGCGCCGCCAGCGGATGGGCGCACTCCAGCCCCGACGGGTTGAGGTCGCCGACCCGCGTCCAGGTCACGATTTTCGCCGCCTTGAACACATCCTCAGCCAGCTTGTCGGCGACGATCAGCCGGTCGCCGGGCGCGGCCCAGGGCTCGAACTCCAGCCCCTGTTCCATCGACTGGACCTCGTACAGGCCATAGGCGATCTCGGGCCCATAGCTGATCGCCCGGTTGGCCGGGATGGTCCAGGGCGTGGTCGTCCAGATCACGATCGACGGGGTCGCGTGGCGGAAGGCCAGCAGGTCGTCGTCATGGTCGTCGAACGCCGCGATGACCGGGAACTTGACCCAGATCGTGGGCGAGACGTGGTCGTGGTACTCGATCTCTGCATCGGCCAGTGCGGTGCGCTCGACCGGCGACCACATGACAGGTTTGGAGCCGCGATACAGCTGGCCCGAATTCTTGAACCGGTGGAACTCGGCGACGATCTTCGCCTCGGTCGAGAAGTCCATGGTGGCATAGCGATTCTCGAAGTCGCCGGTGATCCCCAGCCGCTTGAACTGGGCCCCCTGCACGTCGATCCAGCCGGCGGCGTAGTCGCGACAGGCCTTCCTGAACTCTTCCTTGGAGACCTCGTCCTTGCGCCGGCCCTTGGCGCGGTACTGTTCCTCGATCTTCCACTCGATCGGCAGGCCGTGGCAGTCCCAGCCGGGGACGTAGTCGACGTCGTAGCCCAGCAGGAAGCGCGACCGGACCACGAAATCCTTCAGCGTCTTGTTCAGCGCATGGCCGATGTGGATGTCGCCGTTGGCATAGGGCGGGCCGTCGTGCAGCACATAGAGCGGCGCGCCCTGGGCCTGACGTTCGGTACGCAGGGTCGCATACAGGTCGCCCCACTGCTCCAGAATCGCCGGCTCCTTCTGCGGCAGGCCACCGCGCATCGGGAACGGCGTCTCGGGCAGGAAGACGGTCTCGCGGTAATCGCGGGCGGCGGGGGCGTTGGATTGGTCGTCGGCCATGAGGCGGTCTCAGCGTCTGGGATTGATCGTTCGCATTTTCCGTGGTCGCTATCGCTCGCCGCGCGGCGGCTTACTGCTTGAGCGACATATCCCGGCGTAAGCGGGGCTGAAGCAGCCCTCGGCGCTACGCCGGGCGGCTAATCGAAATCGGGCGACGGAAGACGCGGACGGTCATGATGGGCGCTGTCTAGCAGAGCCGGAACCGGCTGCGCCAGTGCGGGCGTCAGCATTCGACAGTGGGACCGGGGCGAACCCGGCGCATGATCCGGCGGGCTAGGGAGGTAAGGATGCGGCAATTTCCAGCGATGATCGTGGGTCTGCTGATGGTGGGCATGGCCACCTCGGCCTCCGCTCAGCGCGGCGACGAGGGCGCCGCCGCCTTCGTGCGCGGCGTCTATGCCGTCTATTCCGACGAGGACGTCTCGCCGCCGGATCTGGGCGATCCGGCGGTCTGGTCGCCACGAATGGCGACGCTGATCCGGCGCGACCGCGAATTGGCGACCGAAGACCTGCCCTATCTCGACGCCGATCCGATCTGCGACTGCCAGGACTGGGAGAACCTGCGGGTCCAGTCCGTGGGGGTCAGCCTCGACAATGTGCGGATGCGCTGGATCGCGACCGTTCGGTTCGTCAACGCCGGTGAGACGAAGACCGCTCGACTCCTGCTCTGGGGCGATCCGATCCGGGGATGGACGATCGACGATGTGCTGAACCCCGGCTACCCCAGCCTCGCCGACCGGCTGACCGAATCCATCCAGCGGGTGGAGGCGGGTGGCTCTGCACACGAATAGGCTGCGGACGGGGCTGGGAAATTCCGCCGACGGGGCCTAGCGTCGGCACCAGCGCGGCGACCGATGATCGCGTACAGTGTCAGGAAACGTCCATGCGTCTCGCCATCCCCCTCGCCGTCACCGCCCTGTCGCTCGGTCTGATCCTGAGCAGTTGCGACAAGGGCGAGACCGCGTCCGCTCCGACGAGCGCCGAGACCGCCGACGCGGCCCAGGCCGCCGATCCGGCGGCGGAGACCTTCGTGCGGTCGCTGTACCCGACCACGCAAGGCGGGACCGCGACCGGCGAAGGTCCGGACATCTACGCCGCCGCGCCCTGGTCCGCCCGGACGGCCGCCCTGATCGGCCAGACCCAGACCCTGACGGCCGAGGGCGATATGGGATTCTTCGAGGCCAACCCCTTCTGCGCCTGCCAGGACGACACAGGAATGCGTCTGACCGGCGTCACCGTCACGCCGCGCGACGCCGACTACGCTGACGCGGCCGTGGTCCTGACCTTCGCCGAGGCCACGCCAGCCGAGACGGTGCGCCAGACCTACAATCTCGTGCGTGAGGCCGGTACCTGGAAGATCGACGACATCCAGCGCGACCAGACCCGCGAGTTTCCTGAACGGCCACTGGTTGATTCCCTGAACGCCTGGATCGCCGAGGCCCGCGCCCAGCCCGCCGCCTGACATAACGGAGACCGTCGATGCGCCTGCTCATCCCCGTCGCCCTGGCCCTGAGCGCCGTCATGGCCGGCTGCTCGCCGCCTGAGCAGGCCAAGGTGCCCGAGGCCCCGGCCGCCGCCGCCCTTCCGCCCGGACGTCCCGCCGTCTATGCGGCGGCGGGCGAGGGGCCCGAGCCCTTCGTGCGAGCGCTCTACGCCGTCTACGTCGCGGGCGGCCCGGGGACCGACACCCCGGCACCGGGCCAGGACCCGATCTACTCGCGCATGATGAACGCCACGATCGGCGCGGACTTCCGGGTCGCAAACGGCGAGGTGCCGACCCTGAACTATGACCTGATCTGCGCCTGTCAGGATCAGGGGCCGTTCACCCTGGACAGTCTGACCGTCGGTCAGACGGGGGTGAACGCCGCGACCGCCGCGGTCGTCTTCACCAATGCGGGCGAGACGACTACGCAAACGCTCAATCTGGTCCGGGAGGGCGTGAACTGGAAGGTCGACGACGTCATCGGCGCCGACGGCAAGTCGGTGCGGGCCGAGACCCTCAAGGTCATAGAGGCGGCGGGGGGCTGATCGCCAACGTCGCCTTGGCCGCTGCTGCATCGGCCTCGATCTGGACCTTCAGCGCGTCCAGCCCGTCGAAATCCATCTCGCCCCGCAGCCGGGCCACGAGGTCTGTCTCGACCGTCTGGCCATAGAGGTCGCCTGAGAAGTCGAACAACCACACCTCCAGCAGGGGCTCCTCGATCTCGAACATCGGTCGGACGCCCAGGTTGGCGACGCCGTCGATGACGCGACCGCTCGGCAGTCGGGTCCGGGTCGCATAGACCCCGTAGGCCGGCCGCATATAGTCGCCGAGCCGGACGTTGGCGGTCGGCACGCCGATGGTGCGACCGCGCTTGTCGCCGTGGACCACCTCGCCCTCGATGGCGAAGGAGCGGCCCAGGATGGCCGTGGCGCGGGCCATGTCGCCGGCCTGCAAGGCCTCACGCACGCCGCTGGACGACAGTTTCAGGCCGTTGGCATCATCAACGCGGGGCGTCATGGACACCGAGAAACCGAGCGACTGCCCATAGGCCTTCAGGGACTGGGGCGATCCCGACCGGCCCTTGCCGAAGGTGAAGTCGAAGCCGACCGCCGCGTGGCGGATGCCAAGGCCCTGACCCAGCACATCGCGGGCGAAGTCGGCGTCGCTCATCGCCCCCATCTCGGCGTCGAACGCCAGCAGATGGAGGCGCTCTACGCCCAGGGGCTCCAGCGCCCGGGCCATCTGGTTCGCGTTCATCAGGCGAAACGGGGCCGCGTCGGGCTGGAACCAGCGGCGGGGATGAGGATCGAAACTGACCGCCGCCAAGGGGGCACCCAGCCTTGCAGCAGCCTCGCTCGCTGCGGCGATCACCGCGCGATGGCCCCGGTGTACGCCGTCCAGCGCCCCGATCGCAGCGGCAGCGCCCTTCAGTTCGGCCGGCAGGTCGCGCCAGCCCCGAATGACCTTGATGGCCATGGACGGTCAGCCCTTGGCGGGACGGCGCCGACGCGGCACACGCACGGTGGCTTCGCCGTCCATGATCAGCTCGCCGTTCACATGGCCCTCGCAGGTCAGGACGACCCGGGCAGACACCTCATCGACCGAGGCGACGGTGATCTTCGCAATGACGACATCGCCGATCCGCACCGGCTTGTGGAAGGCCAGGGTCTGGCTGAGATAGATCGCGCCGGCGCCCGGCAGGATGGTCCCGACCACCGCCGAGCCGAACGACGCCGACAGCAGGCCGTGGGCGATCCGGCCGCGATAGGCGGTCTTTGAGGCATAGGCCTCGTCCATATGCACGGGATTGAAGTCGTCGGACGCCTCGGCAAAACGTTGAATCCGCTCCTCGGTGATGATGACGGGCTTCTCGGCGACCATGCCGACCGAGAGCTCTTCGAGGATATAGCCGCCTGAGGGGTGGGGTCCGGTCATGCGTCGCTGTTAGACGGCCCGCATCATTTTGGCGAGGCCTGCCAGGTCAGATCGAGTGCAGCGTACCGGGCATAGGTCGTCTCCGCCTTCAGCAGGCCTGCGGCCAGCGCCGGATCGATCAGCCCGTCCGGGCCCTTTGCCGCGTCGCCGTGGATGCCCTGGGCGATGAACAGGCAGTCGAGCGCCTGCTGGTTGGCCCCCATCACGTCGGTGATGACCCCGTCGCCGATGCACAGCACCCGAGAACGATCGACAGGACGACCCAGAAGCCGCGCCGCCTCGGCCAGAGCCAGGGCGTAGATGGGACCATAGGGCTTGCCCGCCATGGTCACCCGGCCGCCGAGTTCCTCGTACAGATCGGCCAGGGCCCCGCCGCAGTAGATGATGGTGTCGCCGCGCTGCACGATCCGGTCGGGGTTGGCGCAGATCATCTCCAGTCCCCGTTCGGCGGCGGGCTTCAGCCGTTCGCGATAGTCGGCGGGCGTCTCGGTTGTGTCGTCCAGCAGACCGGTGACCGACAGGAAGGCGGCGTCGCCCGCGCCTTCAGCCAGGTCCAGCCCAAGGCCGTCGTACAGGGGCCAGTCCCGGTCGGGTCCGAGGACCCAGGCCGGACCCGGCGCCCGCCTCGCCAGTTCCGCGCGGGTCGCGTCGCCGGAGGTGACGAAGGCCCGCCAGCTCTCGCGCGGCACGCCCAGCGCGTCGAGTTGAGCATGCACGTCCGAGGCCGGACGCGGCGCATTGGAGATCAGGATGACGTGGCCATGGTCTCGGTTGAAACGGGCCAGGGCGTCGCAGGCCTCGGGCCAGCTTTCGCGCCCGTTGTGGATCACCCCCCAGACGTCACACAGCAGGATGTCATAGTCGGCGGCGATCTCGGAGAGGCCGGAAATGGCGTGGGGCAAGGTCATGAGGGGCCAGATAGCCGGTCGGAAGCCTGCGGAGAACCCGCCTGTTCGCGCACGAAGGGGAAGATTTCATTTGTGGCGTATGCTGACGCACTGATTCGCCTGAGAGGTCGCGTGACCGCACCCGTCCATCCCTCGCCGAGGTTCCGCTTCGATCCGCTGCTGATCGTGATGGCGATCGGCTTTTCGGTCGCGATCGGGGCCCTGGCCTGGCCGGCGTTCCGCTCGGGCCCGACGACCACGCCGCATGCGGTGCTCCTGCTGACGGTCGCCGCCGTGGCCCTGATCGGGCTGCTGGCCTTCGGGCGCGGCGAACGCAAGACGACGGGCGCAGCTCCGGCCGGGGACGTCGCGGTCGAGATGCTGGACGCCATGGCCGAGCCGGCCGCCCTTGTTCGCGCCAATGGACAGGTGCTGGTCTACAACGCCGCCTGGGGTGCGCAGAACGGTGCCCTGGATGCCCTGCCCAAGGGCAAGTCGGCTCAGGCGCTCTACATGGCCTTCGCCCAGGCCCGGCAAGGCGAACAGGGACGCGCCATCGTCCTGGTGGGCACCCGAGAGATCGAGGTGATGATCGGTCAGGCCGGAACCGATGCGAGCGGAGGCGGTCGCTTCCTGGTGCGCGAGGCCCCGCAGGCCGCGCTGGAGACCCCGGCCGCCGCCCTCCCGAAAGCCTACGTCGCAGCCTCTGGCGAAGGCAGAGCGATGGCGGCCGGTGCGCCGTTCGGCTCGGCGGTCATCGACGGCGACGACATCTTCGCCGGTCGCGCCGAGGACCCCAATCCCGCGCTCGCGGTCCTGACCGGTCCGAATGCCGCCCGAGACGCCGCCTTCGGTCATCTGTTCGAGCCCAACGGAGTGAGCGAAGCCCGCACCCGTATGGCGGCGGGATCGACCGGCCCGATCGAACTGGTCGCCCGGGCCCATCCCGACCGGATGCTGCACCTGTATGTCGCGCCGGAAGGCGACAAGCGTCGCGTCTGGCTGTTCGACGTCTCGGCCCAGAAGTCGATGGAGCTTCAGCTGTCGCAGGCCCAGAAGATGCAGGCCGTGGGCCAGCTGGCCGGGGGCGTGGCGCACGACTTCAACAACCTGCTGACCGCGATCCAGCTTCAGCTCTCGGGTCTGCTGGAGCGCCACCCGGTCGGCGATCCCTCCTATGACGGCCTGAACGAAATCCGCCAGACAGCCATTCGAGCAGCCGACCTTGTGCGGAAACTGCTGGCCTTCTCGCGCAAGTCGACCGTGCGGCGCGAACGGCTGGACCTGGGCGAACTGGTCAGCGAATTCACCGTCCTGCTCCGCCGTCTGCTGCGCGAGGATGTGCGGCTCGAGACGGACTATGGACGCGATCTGCCGGTCGTCCTGGCCGACAAGTCCCAGCTGGAGACGGCGGTCATGAACCTGGCCGTCAACGCGCGCGACGCCATGCGCGGCGTGGTCGAGCCGGGGGCGGGAGTGGTCACGATCCTGACCCGCCGCCTGACCGGGGCCGAGGCCCGGACCATGGGCTGGCTCGATGCCACGACCGATGAAGTGGCGCTGATCGAGGTGTCCGACACCGGCCCCGGCGTGCCGCCCGAACTGCTGGACAAGATATTCGAGCCCTTTTTCACGACCAAGGCCGTCAACGAGGGCACCGGCATGGGCCTGGCCACCGTCTACGGCATCGTCCAGCAGGCGGGTGGCCATATCGGCGTGACCAACCTGCCGGGGGCGGGTGCCGCCTTCCGCATCTTCCTGCCCGCCGCGACGGCCGAGGAACTGGTCGAGGCCGCCCCGGTGGTGGTCAAGGTCAAGGCCGCGCCGCGCGACCTGTCGGGGGCTGGTCGCATCCTGTTCGTCGAGGACGAGGCCGCCGTGCGCGGCATCGCTGCCCGATTGCTCCGCCAGCGCGGCTATGAGGTCATCGAGGCCGCCGACGGCGAGGAGGCCCTGGCCCTGGCCGAGGAATGGGCCGGCCAGATCGACATGATGATCTCGGACGTCATCATGCCCGGCCTCGACGGGCCGTCCCTGCTGAAGAAGGCGCGACAGTATCTGGGCGACGCCCCGGTGATGTTCATCTCGGGCTATGCCGAGAGCGATTTCTCGGACCTGTTGCAGGACGAAAAGGGCGTGTCCTTCCTGCCCAAGCCGCTGGACATCAAATCCCTGGCAGAGCGGGTCAAACAGGAACTGCACGCCGGGTAAGGCTTGCGTCCGGGCCTGGGATCACGCCTGATACGCCAAGTCCCGTGTCCGGAGTCCCCCATGATCGATCGTCGCCGCCTCCTCGCCGCCGCCAGCGCCCTGGCGGCCCTGTCTCCGCCCGCCCGAGCGCTCGCCGGTCCCATGGGACAGGCCGCGCCCGGTGGAAGCGTCGCCGACGCCGCACTGACGACCGCGATGGACGGGATCGTGCGCGACATGATCATGACCTCGCCCCAGACCCTGACCATGCTGGGGCTCGACAAGGGACAGGCCGCGCCGATGAAGGCCCGGTTGGATGACCAGTCCCAGGCCAAGATCGATGCCGACAAGGTCAAGATGCGGGCCAGCATGGTTGAGCTTTCCGCCATCGACCGCAACGCCCTGTCGACCCAGTCCAAGGTCCATTTCGACTCGGTCAAATTCTTCGGCGACACGGTGGCGTCGGGTTACGACTTTCCCTACGGGGGCGGCCTGTACCCGTCGCCCTATACGATCAGCCAGCTGGGCGGTGCCTATCAGTCGGTGCCCGACTTCCTGCACAGCCAGCATTCGATCGAAACGGCCCAGGACGCAGAGGCCTATCTGTCGCGCCTGTCGGACCTGGGCAAGGTCTATGACCAGGAGACGGAGCGGATGCGCGCCGACTTCGGCGCGGGTGCGATTCCGCCGGACTTCGTCATCGACCGGACGACCGGCCAGATGGACCGGACGCTGGACGCCGATCCGACGGGTCTGACGCTCGTGACCTCGCTGGCGCGCCGGGCGGAGGCCAAGGGACTGGCGGGGGACTGGTCCGCGCGGGCGCTCGCCATCGTGTCGGGCGAGGTCCTGCCGGCTCTGCGTCGCCAGCGTGAGGCGCTGGCCGCACAGCGTCCGGCGGCGGTCCATGACGCCGGCATCTGGCGTCTGCCGCAGGGCGAGGCCTATTACGACTTCGGTCTGCGCTATTACACAACGACGACCCTGACCGGTCAGGAGATCCACCAGATGGGTCTGGAACAGGTCGCCGAACTGTCGGCCCGAGCCGACGTGCTGCTCAAGGCCCAGGGTCTGACGCAGGGCACGGTCGGGGCCCGCATCGCCGCGATCGCCAATCAGGTCCCCGGCCAGCTCTATCCCAACACCGACGAGGCCAAGGCGGTCCTGCTGACCGATCTGAACGCCCAGATGCAGCGAGTCATGGCGCGGATGCCCGAGTATTTCGGCCGCCTGCCCAAGTCCGGCTGCGACATCCGCCGCGTGCCCAAGGACATCGAGGCGGGTGCCCCCGGGGGCTATTACCAGTCGCCGTCGCTGGATGGTTCGCGACCCGGTGCCTATTACATCAACCTGCGGGACACGGCCGAATGGCCGAAGTTCAGCCTGCCGACTCTGACCTATCACGAGGCGGTTCCAGGCCACCATTTCCAGATCGCCCTGCAACAGGAGAACGCCTCGGCACCCATGCTGATGAAGATCCTGGGCTTCTCGGCCTATTCGGAAGGGTGGGGCCTTTATTCGGAACAGCTGGCCGACGAGATCGGGATGTACGACGACGACCCCTGGGGCCGGATCGGAAGTATCCAGTCGCTGATGTTCCGTGCGACCCGGCTCGTGGTCGATTCCGGGTTGCACTACAAGCGCTGGAGCCGCGAAGAGGGCATCCGCTACATGGTTGACACTCTGGGCGACCAGGAAAGCTCCATCGCCACCGAGGTCGAGCGGTACGCCGTCTGGCCCGGTCAGGCATCCAGCTACAAGGTCGGCCATTCGACCTGGGTGCGCCTGCGCGAGGCGGCCAGGGCCAAACTGGGTACGCGCTTCGACATCAAGGGCTTCCATGACGCGGGTCTGGCCGCCGGTGGCGTGCCCCTGACCGTGCTGGAAGAGGTCATCGACGGCTGGGTCGCGTCGCGTCAGGCCTGATGCGAGAGATGACCATGATGGATCGCCGCCGCCTGCTCGTCTCCGCCGCCGGTCTCGGCATGGTCGCGGCCTTGCCCGCCGCGGCCCAGACGCCGCCCGTCATGTCCGATGCTGATGCCCGGCTGGACGCCATGATGACCCGCTGGTTCGAGGAGAATCTGCAGAACAGTCCCGAACAGGCGACCAACCTCGGCCTCGACCGGGGTGACAAGGCCAACCTGTCCAGCAAGCTGCGCAAGTCCGGCCTCGCCGACGCCGCAGAGGACCGCGACCGCGCCCGTGCCCGCTGGGCCGAGATTCAGACGGTTTCCGAAGACGGTCTGTCGGACCAGGCCAAGGTGACCCGGGCCATCTTCCGCTTCACTGCCGAGGGGGCGGCGATGGCGGCGGACATTCCCTATGGCGGCGGGATCGGACCCTATGTGGTGACCCAGCGGTCCGGGGCCTATTTTTCCGTGCCTGATTTTATGGCCAACCAGCACCGGATCGAGACCGAAGCTGATGCCGCCGCCTTCATCTCGCGGCTGGAGGCCTTCGCCGGCGTGCTGGACGGCGAGAGCGAGCGGATCGCCGCCGACGGCCGGGCCGGGGTCATGCTGCCGTCCTTCCTGATGGACAAGACGCTGACGCAACTGAAGACGCTTCAGGCCACGCCGCCCTACGAGATGGCCATGATCCAGGCCCTGATCCGCAAGACGGACGCGGCGTCGATGATGGGCGACTGGGGAGCCCAGGCCGCCGATGTCGTCGAGACCATGGTCAAGCCCGCTCTGGCCCGTCAGATCGCGGTGTTCGAGGCCCAGCGCCCGAACGCCACCGAGGACGCCGGGGCCTGGAAGCTGCCCGAGGGCGACAAGACCTATGGGCTCGCGCTCCGTGCCTACACCACCACCGACTACACCGCCGAACAGATCCACCAGATCGGTCTGGAGCAGGTCGCCGAAATCCAGGCGCAGATCGACACCATCCTGAAGGCCCAGGGCATGTCCGAAGGATCGGTCGGAGCCCGCATTCGCGCCCTGAACGAAGACCCGCAATACCTCTGGCCCAATACGGATCAGGGCAAGGCCGACCTGCTGGTCTCGCTGAACGAACAGATGGCGGCCCTCGCTCCCCTGCTGCCCCGCGTGTTCAACACCCTGCCCAAGGCCCAGGTCGAGATTCGCCGCGTGCCGCCCTCGATCGAGATCGGCGCGCCCGGTGGCTATTACCAGGGGGCGTCGCTGGATGGGACGCGACCGGGTGCCTATTACATCAACCTGTCGGACACCGCGAACTGGCCCAAATGGGGTCTGCCGACCCTGACCTATCATGAGGCCTCGCCGGGCCATCACCTTCAGATCACCATAGCGCGCGAGGCCGGCACCCTGCCGGTCTACCGCCGCATCGCGGGCAACTCGGCCTACAATGAGGGTTGGGCCCTGTATGCGGAACGCGTCGCCGCCGACGACCTCGACGTCTATGCCGGCAACCCGCTGGGCCGGGTCGGATATCTGCAGTCCTATCTGTTCCGCGCGGTGCGGCTGGTCGTCGATACCGGGCTGCATCACAAGCGCTGGACCCGGGATCAGGCCATCCAGTACATGATCGAGGAATGCGGCGAGCCGGCCGGCTCCGCCGAGAAGGAGATCGACCGCTACTGCGTCTCGATCGGCCAGGCCTGTTCCTACAAGCTGGGACAGACGGTGATCGAACGCCTGCGGCAAGAGGCCGAAGGCCAGCCAGGGTTCGACCTGAAGGCCTGGCACGATCGGGTTCTGCTGAACGGTTCGGTGCCCCTGGCGGTTCTGGAAGCCCAGCTCGGCTGACGACCCAGGTTCAGCGACCCAGGGCGGTCAACGCCTCGCGGATCGCGGGGTCGGCGGCGGCGGCGTCCAGCAGCCATTCGCGGAAGCGCACGATCTTGGGCGAGCGCCGCCGATCGGCCGGCCAGCAGACCCAGTAGCCGGGGCTCAGCTCGACGATCTGGGGAAACGGCCGGATCAGCATCCCGGCTGCGATCTCCCGCGCATAGAGAATGGGTGAGGCCAGGGCGACGCCTTGGCCACCCAGGGCCGCCGCCACCTCCAGGGCCTGGAAGTCGGCCTGAAGCCGTACCGCCGGATGGGCCACACCCTCGACCCCGGCGACGGCGAACCAGGCGCCCCATTCCTTTTCCTCTCCGATGCGGGGCGCGGCGATCAGGTCGGCGGGTGTCCTTAGCTTCAGCGTCTCGCACAGGGCGGGCGTGCACAACGGGGTGAACACGCTGGGCATCAGCAGCGCCGCCTCCAGCCCTGGCCACTGACCCGTGCCCGAGCGGATGGCGATGTCGGTGTTCTCCCGGGTCAGGTCGATCAGGTTGGACGAGGTGTCGACCCGCACGGCCAGGCCAGGATTGGCGATCTGGAACCCGCCCAGCCGTGCCGCCAGCCACTGGCTGGCCAGGGTCGCAAGCGTCGTAATCGACAGCACGCCTTCATCCGCATCGGTCAGGTCGGTCAGGGCCCGGCGCAGCACCAGCATGGCTTCGGTGGCGGCGCGCGACAGCCGTTCGCCGGGCTCGGTCGGCTGGACCTCGCGCGGCAGGCGGCGGAACAGGCTGAGTCCCAGCCGCGTCTCCAGCGCCTTGATCTGCCAGCTGACGGCCGCCTGGGTCATGCCCAGTTCGTCGGCGGCACGCGTGAAACTCTTCAGGCGGGCCGCCGCCTCGAAGACGCGGATGGAGGCCAGGGGGAAGCCGGCGAGGGGATCTGGCATAAGTCCGCCTTGTGATTGCGAACCATCATCTGGTTTGAGACCGGCAGCCGTCAAGCCCAGATATGGGCCTCCCCGAAACGACTGCCCGAGGAGGCTGACATGGAAGAGATGAATCGCACTCATAAGGAACCCGCATGGGGCTGGATCGGCGCACTGGTCGCCGCCCTGCCGCCCCGCGCTGAGCGGCGTGCCCCGACGCCCCGCCAGGTGGTCACCCCGTGGAGCCCTCGCTCGGCTCCCGGCTGGTCCGCCTAGACCGTCTGGCCGTCCGCTTCGCGCAGGGCGTTGTGGATGGCCGTGGCGGCGACGGCGGCCTCGGCCGTGGCGACCGCGATCTGGTTGAGGCCTCGCACTACGTCCCCGGCGGCATAGAAGCCGGGGATGCTGGTCATCTGGTGATCGTCCACCAGCAACCGCCCGTCGTCGCACAGGGCGGCACCCAGTATCCGGGCCAGGACGGCATTCGCCGAGGTGCCGAGCGCGGAATAGACCATGTCGAAGGCCGTCTGGCGGCCACCCCAACTCAAGGCCGTCACCCGGTCGCCTTCCAGATGGACCTGCTCGATCGGCGTCTCGACCAGGTCGATCCCTAGCCGTTCCAGCGCCGCGCGTTCGGTCAGGGCAGCCGGCTCCCCGACATGGATCAGGGTCACGCGGTCGGAATAGGTGCGCATGAAGGCGGCCTCTCGCACGCCCATGTCGCTGGCACCGATCACGGCGACGGCCTTGCCGGTGGCCTCATAGGCGTCGCAGATCGGACAGATGCGCACCAGTGACCGACGCACGGCGTCCTCGACGCCGGGCAGGTCCGGGTGGTGATCGACCACGCCCGTCGCCATCAGCACCCCCCGCGCATGAATGTCGCGTCCGTTCAGCCGGGCGACGAAGCCGCCATCGATGGCCTTCACCGCCTCAACCGACCCTGCCTCGATCACCGCGCCGTATTCCTCGGCCTGCTCGCGCAGCCGCGACAGGATGGCGGCGCCCGTGATGCCTGCGGGGAAGCCGGGCATATTGTGGCTGAGCGGAATCCAGCAGGCGCGCGGCTCTCCGGCGTCTGCCACCAGCACCCGCCGCAGGAACCGCCCGAGATAGGTCGCCGCCGTCAGTCCGGCCGGACCCGCGCCGATGATCAGGACCTCGGGGTCGCCGCTCATCGGCTACGGAAGGTGGTGGGCCAGAAGTCGGAGACCATGCCGAAACAGTCGCTCATCACCTGTTCGCGGCTGAGCACGAAGCCGCGGCCGGTCCAGGTCCAGGTCTGGGAGACGCCGCAGTCGCCCAGGCCCCGCGCCTTGGCGAAGGCCGACAGGGTCCGGGTGGCGGGGTCATAGGCGGGGTTGACGAGCCAGTCTTCGGTTCCGTCCGCCCCTTGCATCGGCTTTCCGTCCGCATCGGGAAAGGCGACCGGTCGTGGGTCGGTGCCGCCGGCCCCGGTCAGGAAATAGGCGTAGCTGACGTTATAGGCCCCGCTGTCGCAGGGGATGCCCCAGAGCTCGGTCGTGGCGTTCAGCCGTGAGGCCGTCACGGCCTTGCGGAGGTAGTCGTTGTAGGCGGTGTTCTCGCGGCACTGTTTGACGGCCGGCACGGCCTCCAGAGCGGCGGGCGGGACGGCGTTGTCGTCCTCGTCATCGGTATTTACCGGATCCAGGGCGGCGGTGAAGCCTGCCTGGCTGACGGCCGGTGCCGCTGCGATCACGGGCAGTTCGGGTGCGGCGGGCACGGCCGAGGCCGCGCGCTGGCCACGTCGGATCAGGGCGGAGGTCGTGTCCAGCCGCCCCTGCCGTTCATCGAACCACAGCAAGGAGGCAGACGCGCCGGCGGCCGGAAGCTCCGCCGTCTGGTCGCCCGAAACGAGACTGATCGAGCCGGCTGCGGCCAGTTCGGTGAGCACGGCGCGCACGTCGTTCGCCGGGATCACGGCGCTGGAGGTGTCGTCGGGGCCGGGGGTGGTGGCATGGCGTCGCCCATCGATCACCAGGCTGATCGGAGCGCCGAGGTTTTCCTCTCCGCCGTCGGGCCAGAGGCCGAAATGGATCGTCGGCTGGGCCTGCGGACCTGCGTCCATCCCGACCCGAACCCAGGCGGCGACACCCCCGGTGTAGGCGACGCAGGCGTTGCCGTTGTCACAGACCGCGTACCAGTCGCGGAACTGGCGGCTCTCCGATTTCACGCTCGCGGTTTGCACCGCAGCCGCCGACGACGCGCCCGGCACTCCGGCGGTCCGCGCCTCGCCGTTCCCGCAGGCCGCCAGCAAGACGGTCGCGGCCGTCATGGTCCATCGGTTCATCGTCATCCCCCTCAGCGTGTTCAGGCCTTGCGCAGTTCCGACGGCCTGTGGGCCGCCTGCGCGCCGGTCTTTCCGCTCTCGACCAGATACTCGGGGTTGTCGGGCGAGGCCGCAACCTTGTGATTTCTGATCGTCATGGGCTTGGTCAGTTTCCTGACGACCTTGCCGGTCGTGGTGCCATGAGCGTGGTCCCACTTGACCGTGTCGCCGGCCCTGAAGGTCTTTTCCGTCATTGGGTCTGCCCCTCCGCAATCCTGTCGTCCTCTTCAGCGAGTACGCGCGCCATCAGTTCCGCATCGACGAAGGCGGGGGGCTCCAGGAAGGTGATGATCCAGCGATCGACCAGTCTTCGTGTCTCATCGTCCATTCTCGCCTCAGTACGCAACGCCCGTTCCGGGGAAACTAAGGTCTGAACCGCGCATCGGTTCAGTCCGCACACGGCGACTTTTTCGAGACAAAGTTAACCCGGGGGGATGTGGGCGCGCACCAGACCTTTCGCGCGCGGCAATGCCTCGCTATACCCCCGCCAACTCAAATCCCCGACACCCAGCACAGAGGCGCTTCATGGCCAAGATCAAGGTCGCCAATCCCATCGTGGACATCGACGGCGACGAGATGACCCGGATCATCTGGCAATGGATCAAGGACAAGCTGGTCTTTCCGTTCGTGGACGTCGAACTGGACTACTACGACCTGGGCATGGAGCACCGCGACGCCACCGACGACCAGGTGACGATCGACGCCGCCCACGCCATCCAGAAGCACGGCGTCGGCGTGAAGTGCGCCACGATCACCCCGGACGAGGCCCGGGTGAAGGAGTTCGGCCTCAAGAAGATGTGGAAGTCGCCGAACGGCACCATCCGCAACATCCTGGGCGGCGTGGTCTTCCGCGAGCCGATCATCTGCCAGAACGTGCCGCGCCTGGTTCCCGGCTGGACCCAGCCGATCGTCGTCGGTCGTCACGCCTTCGGCGACCAGTACAAGGCCACCGACTTCCTGATGCCGGGTGCCGGCACCCTGACGATCAAGTTCGTCGGCGACGACGGCGCGGTGATCGAGCATGAGGTGTTCAAGGCCCCGAGCGCCGGCGTGGCCATGGCCATGTACAACCTCGACGACTCGATCCGCGACTTCGCCCACGCCTCGTTCAGCTATGGCCTGGCGCGCAACTACCCGGTCTATCTGTCGACCAAGAACACCATCCTGAAAGCCTATGACGGTCGCTTCAAGGACATCTTCCAGGAGGTGTTCGACGCCGACTATGCCGACAAGTTCAAGGCCGCCGGCCTGACCTATGAGCACCGCCTGATCGACGACAGGGTCGCGGCCGCGATCA
>NZ_JBIIAY010000165.1:0-5240 GCF_044239655.1 Brevundimonas sp. | reverse complement strand
TTGCCGGCGGCCAGGGCCGGAGCCAGCTTCCAGGCGGCCATCAGGATCGGGAAGTTCCAGGGAATGATCTGGCCCACCACACCCAGAGGCTCGTGGAAGTGATAGGCGACCGTATCATTGTCTAGCTGCGAGATGCCGCCTTCCTGGGCGCGGATGCAGCCGGCGAAATAGCGGAAGTGGTCGATGGCCAGAGGGATGTCGGCGGCCAGCGTCTCGCGCACGGGCTTGCCGTTTTCCCAGGTCTCGGCCTCGGCGATCGCCTGGAGGTTCTGCTCCATACGATCGGCGATGCGATTCAACATGATCGATCGTTCCGTGACGGACGTTCTGCCCCAGGCGGCCCTGGCGGCATGGGCGGCGTCCAGCGCAAGTTCGACGTCGGCGGCGTCCGAGCGGGCGACCTCGCACAGGACCCGGCCGTTTACCGGGGAGGTGTTCTCGAAATAGCGGCCGGCGACAGGGGCGACCCATTCACCGCCAATGAAGTTTTCGTACCGGGGCTTGAACTTGGGCGTCACGCCGCGGATGAATTCGGGCTTGGTCATCGGTTGTCTCCGTTCGTTTCCAGGCGCGCCGGTTGGTCGGCGTCGTCGTTGGCGACACAGAGCGCCATTGAACGGTCACAAGAAAGATGGGCGGCCCATGGTGCGGCGCACACCTGTCGCAAACGTGAGACAGGTCCGCTCCTCCCTCGGAGCGAAGCGAACGGGGGAGGATTTTTACAAGCCCAATCGGTTCATCTTCCGGTGCATCGTCGCCCGGCTAACGCCCAGCGCCCTCGCGGCGGCAGAGACGTTGCCGCCAGTTCGGGCCAGCGCACGACGGACCGCGCCGCGTTCGGCTTCGAGCAGATCGGCGGCGTGGACGCGACCCAGCAGGTCCGAGGCCGGAAGCTGGGCGGCGATGAGGGCGTCGGTGATCTTGAGCGCCTGCCGCGCCGCGCGGGTGGCACCGATGACGAGGTCGTCGCGGTCCACCGCCAGCAGGGCCGCCGAACGTTCGGCACCGTCGCCCGCCAGCACAATGCGGGCTTCGGCGAACGCCTGGCGAAACGCTTGCGTCTCGATCGCGCGAGCGGCGTCCCCCACCGCATTGGAGATCAGGCCCAGCATGATTGCTGTCGCGTCTGCGCGAGCAGAGGAGACGTCAAGCGCCCCGGCCAGCCGTCCCAAGTGATCGTGAATCGGGTGGGTCGTGCAGCTCAAGGCCGTGTTGCGGGTATGGAAATGCTGGTCGCGGTGGATGGTGACGGGCCGATGCTCGGCCAGGGCTGTGCCGATGCCGTTGGTCCCCTCGGCGGCCTCGGACCAGTCAGCGCCAGGCCACAGCCCCCATGAATGGAAGGTCTCGTCATCGACGGGAGCGCCGCGTCGATCGACCGCGATCCCTTGCGCGTCTGTCAGCAGGACGCAGCAGCCGGTATCGCCGACGGCGAGGAACAGCCGGTCTAGCACAGGCTGGGCCGCCAGGGTCAGAGGTTCCATGGCCTGGCGGGCCTCGCGCAGGCGTTCGGCGGTGACGGTGCGGGCGCGCCCGCCGTCCTCCGGAGCCAGTCCGTGAACGGTCATGGACCGCCGCCAGGACGCGGCGATGGCCGAGCGCGCCGGCCCCGCCTCGTCGTCCAGCGCCTGCCGGATACGGTCCGGATGGTCAGCGTCCGCCCTCGCGTCCACGTGTGCTCCGTGGCTTTTCGTTTGATCGGCCAGCAAAGGCCCGATCCGTGGCCGTGTAAACCCCGACCGATCCTGCGGTGCCTCGCTCAGCTCGCGAACACAGTCTCGAACCCGCCCCACATCATGCGCTTGCCGTCGAAGGGCATGTCCATGTTGGCCCAGGCGGGGTCGCTTTCCATGGTGGCGAAACAGGCGTCGGCGGTCGCCTTGTCGGGCCATTTGATCCAGGAGAAGACCACGGCCTCGCCCTCCTCCAGCTTCACGGCCAGGTCGAAGCCGGTGACCTTGCCGGGCGGGATGTCCTCGCCCCAGGTCTCGACCTGTTCCAGGGCGCCGTATTTCTGGAAGATCGGCCAGCTGGCCTCGGCGGACGCAATGTATTTGGCCTTGTCGGCGATCTTGACCGGGATGAGGAAGCCGGAGACGTAGGACATCTTGGTTCTCCTTCGGAGGTGGCTACCGCTCGCGACGCGGTCGCTCGCTGCTTGAGCCCCTATGGATGATGCGGCGGGCAGGCGTCTTGTACGAAGGCGTCAGGATACCGCGTCGGCGGCGGCTTCCAAGGCGGCGATGTCGATCTTTTTCATGGTCATCATGGCCTCGAAGGCCGCCCTGGCGCGGGCGGGGTTGGGGTCGGCGTGGAACTGCATCAGGCGTTTCGGCGTGATCTGCCAGTTGACGCCCCAGCGGTCCTTGCACCAGCCGCACTGGCTCTCGGCGCCGCCGTTGCCGACGATGGCGTCCCACAGACGGTCGGTCTCGGCCTGGTCGTCGGTATAGACCATGAAGGACACAGCCTCGGTCTGGGGGAACATCGGCCCGCCGTTCAGGCCCATGAAGGTGCGGCCGGCCAGGGTGAACTCGACGACCAGCTCCTCGCCCGCAGGGGTCGAGGGGTTGTCTGCGGGACTGTCGTGGACCGTGTCGACGTGGCTGTCGGGCAGGCCCAGCGAGACATAGAATTCGGCGGCGGCGCGGGCCTGGCCCAGGTCGTACCAGATGCAGGGGGTGATCTTGTCAGGCATGGCGGGGTCTCCAGACTGTATTTAACCATGCAGTTATTTAAGCGGGTCGTCAACCCTGTCCCGGCCCCGGCGACGGTCCGGCCGCCACAGACCCGCGTTCGCCCGGTCGACAGCGGCCCCGTCGCGAGGCATGGTGATGTCGGACGGCGGGGGCGGTCGGGGATCAGGCGGCCATGTTCAACATCGGGTATCTGAAGACGCGTCTGGGCCAGTACGGGGCGCTGTGGGTCGCGGCCTTCATGCTGACGGGTGCGGCGATCGGGGTCGGGGTCTTCTTCGACGACCTGATCTTCATCATCGACAAGGTTCTGCCCGTCGGCCTGGGGCTGGCGGCACTGGGGCTGGGCGTCGGGGTGGTGGTCAGCCTGATGTCGAAGGAGACGCTGGGGACCAGGCTGGTGATCGTGATGCTGGCCGTGGTACTGGCGATGCCGCTGCTGTGGGGGCCGGTGTCGGCGGCGGTGGTCGCGGCGTTCCTGGCCGACCGGTCGATCGAATATTCCCAGGTCTATGCCGCCTTCCAGATCCGGATCAGCGAGATCCTGTATCCGGTGACCCAGGCGGTGTTCGGCACGACGTTTCAGACGGTGTGGACCCTGTTCCAGGGGGCGGCGACGGTGGTGGGATTCTTCTCGGCCCTGTCGACCCTGTGGCCGCGTATCCGGCGCCTGCTGGGGCCCGAGCCCGTCCAGGAGGCGTGATCCGCGATCTTGTCAGATGCGACGTTCCGGCGCAGCATCGGCCCATGAGCAGCCAGCCCGCACCCGAGCGATACGCCTCGTTCGCCGCCTTCTATCCCTACTATATCCACGAGCATTCGAACCGGACGTGCCGGCGGATCCATGTGGTGGGGACGACCGTGGTGCTGGCGGCGTTCGTCGGCTTCCTGTTCACGATGAACCCGTGGTGGCTGCTGGCCATGCCGGTGGTGGGCTATGGCGCGGCCTGGATCGGGCATTTCTTCTTCGAGAAGAACCGGCCGGCGACGTTCAGATATCCGCTGTGGAGCCTGATGGGCGACTGGCGGATGTGGTTCGAGACCCTGTCCGGCCAGCGGAAATTCTAGGGGCTGCACTCAATTCGGCTATGCCGATTCATCGGCCTAATTCTTTGATAAATCGAACTTACATTCTTCCGTCATCCTCGGGCTTGTCCCGAGGATCCAGAAACGCCGACGTCAGTGGAGACCCAAGGTGCCGGCGTCTCGCGTCCAGACCACCGCCAGACGGCACCAGCGTGAATCTGGATCCTCGGGACAAGCCCGAGGATGACGAGACTGATGTAGCGTGTTGAGTCTGGACCCTAGTTTGAGGCCATCTGGATCGGGGCCGAGGCCGGGGCCCGGGCCGTCTGGGTGATGACCGGGGTGGGACGACCCCAGGCGGGCGGGCAACCGTCGAAACGACCCGCGTCGATCACCGTCAGGGCACGCTGGTTGAAACGCATGGCCGGTTGCATCGAGCCGCGGCCGTGACCGGTATAGAGATCGACGCGCTGGCCCTTGATCGCGCCGCCGGTGTCCGTGGCGTACCAGTAGCCGTCGTGGCGCGTGCCGTCGGGCATCCGCATGCCGACGGTCTCGCGGATGAACAGCCGGGTCCGGCGGGGAATGACGCGGGGATCCACGGCGACGGTGCGCATGGCGATGGGACGGCAGCCGAGCGAATCGTTGCCGGTCGCCCCGCCTCCACCTGCGTGATACAGGCTGGCATGGGCGCGCCAGTCGCCGTCGCGGGCCATCAGTTCGGTCTGTTCGGCGCTGAGTTCGAGGCCTGCATCCGCCACATCGCCGCTGGAACCAACCGTCGCATCCGGGGTTTGAATGGCAGCCTGCTCGGCGGCCAGAACCTCGGTATAGGCGATCGGCTCACCCATGGCGGGGAGCGCGAACGCACAGAAGGCGACGACGGCAGCGGCGACGAAACGCATGGACACGGCTCACGGTGGCGCCGACCCCGTACCGTGGCGGCAACGGCTGTGTCGTTTCGACCTGTGTCCAGAATGTGGCAAAGCGGCCCGGTGCGACGGTCTGTCCACACCCGCGACGGATCAGTCTCCCTTATCGATAGCACAGCGGAATCGCGGTATGGCATCGTTTGAGATGGCGATATCAGTATTCGTGCGATCTGTGACCTTCGAGAGGGTGTGATGCTTACTGCGTATGGCGATATTCGTTCGGGTAACTGCTTGAAGGTCAAGTGGCTGCTAGACCGGCTGGGGCGTGATTATCGCTGGGTCGAGGTGGACATCATGTCGGGCGGTAGTCGAACACCGGAATTCCTGGCGATGAGCCCCGCCGGGCAGGTTCCGATCATTGTATTGGAGGACGGCCGGCCGCTGGCCCAGTCGAACGCCATCCTGCTGCATCTAGCCGAGGGCACGGACCTGATCCCGACCGACGCCTATGACCGGGCCAGGATGATGGAGTGGCTGTTCTGGGAGCAGTACAGCCACGAACCCTATGTCGCGGTGGCGCGGTTCCAGCGGCTGTATCTGGGCAAGGCCGAGGTCGAGGCGCGGATCATGGAGCGGGGCGAGGCGG
>NZ_JBIIAY010000164.1:0-5255 GCF_044239655.1 Brevundimonas sp. | reverse complement strand
AGAAGACCCCGGCCACCCGGTCGCCGTCACAGACGATCAGCGCACCCACCCGTCGCGTGTCCAGCTCGGCACAGGCCTGGGCCACCGTGGTGTCGGGGGCGATCGAGAAGACCGCATCTCCCTTGCTCTTGAGGATCTCGGCAACCAGCATCAGGCGTTTCCCTTCTCTATCGTTGTAGAGAACGGCCGCTGGGCAGGCGCGCAATCGGGCCTGTCGGGCCGCTTCAGCGCGGAGGATCACCCATACGGCCGTCAGACGCAAATGCCGGCGAGGGGCGCGTTCCGAACAGACGTGCGGCCGGACCGATCAGCAGGATCCCGGCCAGGAAGCCGAAGGCATGGGCCTCCCAGGCGATCTGGGCATCGTCGACCCCGGGAGCCAGGCCGATCAGGCCGGTCACCACATTGAGCGCCAGCACCGCCACGCTCATCCCGATCACGCGCCGATCGGTCAGGGGGCGAGGGCGGCCTTGCGTCCCCAGCAGACGGATCGCGCCGCCCAGCAGTCCCATCACCGCTCCGGACGCCCCGACCAGGGTCGCGGAACTGTCCGGATGGACCAGTCCGTAACCCAGCGTCCCGGCCAGTCCACATACAATATAATAGCCGAGAAAAATGAGTCCGCCCTTGAGCCCCGGAAACAGCCGCGCCACCGCCGGTCCGAAGGCGAAGGCGAACCCCGCATTGATCAGCGCATGGGTCCACCCGCCGTGCAGGATCATGGAGGTCAGCACCCCGGGCCACCATCCGCCCTCGAACAGGCTGACCGGTCGAAAGGCCCAGCGCAGCCCCGCGTCGGGCAGCTGCATCTGAAGGGCGTAGAGACCGGGAATCGACAGGGCCAGCAGGATGGCCACGATCGGCGCATTGAAGACCGGCTCACGCGCGGGCGGCGTGGGCGGCACTGCGGTCGAGCTTGGGGTGAAGCTCGCGAATCGGTCCGGGTCGGAGGCCATGCCCGGCAAATGTGCGCCTAAGCCTGCGATCTCAAGCGGTTCTTAATAACCATGACCCATTTTGGCACGCGGGTTGATTGCCGACCCGCCACCAGTTTCGCTTGCGGAGTCCCGCGCATGATTCGTCACACGATCCCCCGGACGGCCCTGCTGGGCACGGCCTGCGCCCTGGCCATGGCCCTTCCGGCCGCGGCCCAGAGCACCGGTTCGTCCGGTCTGTCCAGCTTCCAGGCGGGTTACGGCGGCGCGCGCTATTCGACGGCGACGTCCCAGACGGGCTCGACCCGCGATGCGAACGGCAACCGGCTGATCGTCGACGGCATCATCCAGGCGGGCGCCTCCAGCTATCAGAGCCAGAATTCCGGGGTCTCGTCCTCCTATGCCGGCGCAGGGTCGTCCTCGGACGGCGGCACGGTGATCGGCGGGGCCACCGCCATCGGCAACAGCCTGAACGTCGTGGTCCAGGGCAACCACAACACGGTCATCGTCAACTCGCGTCAGACGAACACCGGCAACATCACCGCGGGTACGGCGCTGAACGGGACCTTGAACCTTGGCAACTGATCGTATTCTGAAGCGGGCCACCCTGAAGCGAGGCCGCGTTCTCGCCGGCTGTGTCGCCATCGCGGCGATGCTGGCCGGTTGCGTCAGCCCCGTGGCCGGGCCGAACGGCCTGTACGCCACCCCGATCGGCAATGCGCCGGTGACGGCCAACAACACGCCCTACTCGACAGCGCTCTACTGCCTCGCCGACTATGCGCGGCGCTACAACCTGCCTTCGCCGCGCATGGCGATCGGCCGGATCAGCGACTACACCGGCTCGGTCGCCACCGACGGCGGGCGCCAGATTACCCAGGGTGCCTCGCTCATGGCCTTCTCTGCGCTGGGCAAGGCCGGTGCCCGGATGGTCGAACGCTACGACACCTCGATCTCCGAGCTCGAGCTTCGCTACGCCAACAACAAGCTGATCGGGGACGAGAGCGATTCCCCCGACGCCAACAATTACCGCCGCATCCTGGCCGGGCAGGTGCCGGGTTCGGACTTCTACCTCGTCGGCGGCATCACCGAGGTGAACTACAACATCCGCTCGGCCGGCTTCGATGCGGGCCAGGGCGAGCTGAACTCCGAACGTCCGGGCTCCGCCCTGCTCCAGGGCAAGGTGTTCGTCATGAACGTCGCCCTGGACCTGCGCCTGGTCCAGACGACCTCGATGGAGGTCGTCGACGTGATTTCCTACCAGAAGCAGATCATCGGCCGCGAGATCTCGGCCGGGGTGTTCGACTTCCTGGGCGGCAATGTCATCGACATCTCGGCGGGCACGGGCGGCATGGAGCCGGTCCAGCTGGCGGTCCGTTCACTGATCGAACGCGCCACGCTCGAGATGATGGCCAATCTGTACGGCGCGCCTGGCCCTCAGGTCTGCCTCGACGCCTCGCGCGACCCCCTGGGCACGGTCGGCCCCACCGGCGGCTATTATCCCGCCTACGCCAACACGGACACGAACAATGGCTCGACCCGCGCAGAACCGAATCGCTGGCACGCTGGCCGCGATGGCGATGTTCGCCGCGGCCGCTACTGAAGCGTCCGCCCAGGAACAGCTCGTCCTCAACAACCAGCTCCAGCTGGGCGACGTCATCAGCGGCCAGACCCTGAACGTCGAGGATGCGTCCGATCAGGTCACCGTCTCGACCGCCGCCACGGGCAACAGCCTGTCGGGCGGGGTCCAGGGCGGCTCCCTGACCCTGCGCAACGTCCAGCGCGTCAACGGCGGCGTCGCCTCGACCACCACCCTGAACCTGGGCGGCGACACCGAAGGCGTGGTCAATGCGACGACCCAGGCCAACGGCAACTACGTCGCCGGCGGGGCCTACGGCGCCAACCTGGCCATCGATTCGGACCAGAGCGTCGGCCCCGGCGAGATCGTCGCCTCATCGACCATCCCCGGCGGCACGGCACGCCTGTTGTCCGGTGCCTCGGTCGGCGTCGCGGCGAGCGCCAACACCATGGCCCTGGGCGGGACGGGCACGCAGATTTCGGGCGCGATCCACCAGACGTCCGATTCGTCGGTGCGCGCGAACAACCTGGCCCAGACCCAGTATATCCCGGCGACCGCCATCTTCGGCGCCCAGGCGCTCGGCAACGCCACTGCCATCAACGGCGAGAACGTCTCGAGCCAGAACATCTATGTGGGCCAGCGCTCGACCGGCGACATCGTCACCGCCGACGTCAGCGCCAATGCGGGCAACGCCTGGGACCTGACCGGCACCGCCACCGCCAACGCCAACCAGGCCGTGATGGCCAACCACGGCGGATCGGTCGTCGCCCGAACCCAGCAGGAAAACGTCAGCGCCGTCGCCTCGACCGCCCGCGTCACCAGCTATGATTTCGGCGCGGCCATGGCCTCGGCCCAGGGCGGAGCCAACGTCGTCTCGGTCGGCACCGAGTCGGACTATCTCGAACTCGACAACAGCCAGATCAACACCGGCGGCGTCGAGGTCCAGGCCAGCTTCATCGGCACCAACGGCTATGACGCCTATGTCTCGGCCGACGCCGTGGGCAACTCCGTCACCGGCTATGCCTGCGCCGCCTGCGAGGCGACTCTGACGGCCAACAATGTCCAGCACAACGAGGGCAATGTCTCGGCGTCGGCCTCCACCACCGTCTACGGCCAGGGCCGCGCCGCCATCACCGGCACCAACGCCGTCGGCAACGCCGCGACCTTCTACGTCAGCCGCCCGGGCTCGGGGCAGTAGAACGGATCACCTCCCCCTTGCCGAAGGGCAATGGGGAGGACAGGCTGCGAAGCAGCCCGGAGTGGCCGACGATGTCTGTCCGGTGGGAGACTCCTTCTCCCCTTGCGGGAGAAGGTGGCCCGCAGGGTCGGATGAGGGGTCACGCTGGCGTCTG
Source organism: Brevundimonas sp. (assembly GCF_044239655.1). Taxonomy (GTDB): domain Bacteria; phylum Pseudomonadota; class Alphaproteobacteria; order Caulobacterales; family Caulobacteraceae; genus Brevundimonas. The sequence goes on along the minus strand of NZ_JBIIAY010000164.1, from coordinate 1,392 downwards.
AGTCTGCCTCAACCGCCGAATCCTCTACCGTCCTATCCCGAGTGACCCCTCATCCGTCAGCCGTCGGCTGCCACCTTCTCCCGCAAGGGGAGAAGGATATTTCGGCTGCTCCAGCACCACCAACTTTCAAACTTCGAAGCACCAATCCCTTGCCCCGCAACGGATTGCAGATTTCTCGCCCCCTCGAACCCGCCCAGGTATCCAGCACCGCTATACTGCCCTTCGTCCCGTCGCGGGGAAGGGCGCAAGGCCTTGCGATCTTGTTGCGGCGGGGGTGTGTGGAGCGGGGCGGTCGAGGCCTCGTCTCCGGTCAGCCCTGGCGAGCTCCGAAGCCGGCCTCCCTCGGGAGGCTGGGCGCGGCGCCCGGGGGATCGGAGGCGGCGTCGCCGGTCGTGCAAAGGGTCTGGCGCAGAGAGTCGGATCGTTCAGGGGATGACGTCGCAAGGGCGTCACCCTCCCGTCGGGGGCGCGGTAGCGGCAAGGGGGTAACACCCCCGCTGGTTCGTGGAAACACGAGCCGTACAGCTCCCGGATAACCACGCACGCGGAGCGTTCGTCTTTCGCCGAAACGGTATTTTCTATTTCTTTCCGGGCGAAGGCCCGGACGCTCCGCCGACCCTTCCCATCGCTTCAGCGCATCGGCGCGTGAAGGCGAAGATGTGTGCGCGGTTGAGTGCTAGTGCCAGTGCTGGTGAGCAAGCAAGAAGTGAGAGCTCGTCCGCCGTCGCGCTCCGTGACGCCCCGCTGTGTCCGGATCGACGCTGAACCCTGGCTCACTAGCACTGGCACTAGCACTCCGCCGATCTCACCCCCTCGGCCAACCCCCTGCCCGGCTGAGTGCGCTCGGTGCCGGGCGGCCGATCTTGTCGCCGATCCAGCGGGCGGTCGCGATCAGGGCGTCGAGGTCGTAGCCGGTCGGATAACCGGCCCGCTCCAGCATGTAGACCAGGTCCTCGGTCGCGACATTGCCCGTGGCGCCCGGCGCGAACGGACAGCCGCCGATGCCGCCGACCGAGGCGTCCAGCACGTCGATCCCGGCCTGGACGGCGGCATAGGCGTTGGCGACCCCGGTGTTGCGGGTGTCGTGGAAATGCAGCCTCAGGGTCGTGTCGGGCGCGGCCGCCCGCGCCGCCTCGATCTTTCGGGTCACGGCCCAGGGATCGGCGACCCCGATGGTGTCGGCCAGGCCGATTTCGGCGACGCCCAGTTCCGCGACCCGGCCGACCAGATCGGCGACCTGCTCAGCCGAGACCTCGCCGTCGAACGGGCAGCCCCAGACGCAGCTGATCGTCGCCGACAGGGCGGGCGCGGCCCCTGGCTCGCCCTCCGAATTCCGCCGCCCGGCGACGATGGCCGACAGCATCTCCACCTGCTGCAAGACCGACAGGCCCT
>NZ_JBIIAY010000163.1:0-5380 GCF_044239655.1 Brevundimonas sp. | reverse complement strand
AGGCCTGACCGCCTTCGAACAGGAGATGGAGGCCACTTACGAGGACTGGCTCGCCAACAAATCTCTCAAGTTCAACTGCGCCTATGCCGAAGGGTTCGAGGCGCTGGGATCGGGCATGGCCGAGGTGGTCTTTGAAGGCAAGCTGGCCGAGTTCGAGGCTGATGAGGCCAACCCCGGCTCCGAGCTTTGGCGCTGGCACCTGGCCGAGGAGTTCGAGCATCGCTCGGTCGCCTTCAACGTCTACCAGGCCCTGTATGCGACCAGGAACCCGATCGCGGGCTATTTTTATCGGCTGTATGGCTTCTTCTTCGCCGTGAAGCATCTGGGCGGCTATTCAAAGCGGGTCACGGAATACCTGCTGTCGGTGGATCGCGCGAAGATGACGCCGGACCAGCTGGAGGCCTCTCTCGCCCGCGAGAAGCATTTCAGGAAGACCTACGCGAGACTGATGATCCCCAAGATGCTGCTGGTCCTGTCGCCCTTCTACAATCCCGGAAAGAAAAAGACGCCCAAGGCCCTGGCCGACTATCTTGAAACCTTCGGCGAGCGCGGCCGCCTGGCGTTCGAAGCCGCAGCCTGACGTCACCCACGACCCAAACGAAAGGCCCCGGTCAGTCGCCTGACTGGGGCCTTCCGTTATCCGGACCGGTGTGGAATCAGGCGGCCGCCAACGCCTTGGGCATGCCGATGCCGAACAGTTCCTCAAAGGCTCCGAGGGTCACCCGGCGACGCACAGCCTCCGGCACATGGTCGAACAGGCCGTGCAGCACTTCCTGGGTGTGCGGATAGGTGCCTTCCAGATGCGGATAGTCCGACCCCCACAGGGCGTTCTGATAGTCGTGGGCGATCACGGCCGGCAGGGCAGTCTCATCATGCTGGAACGAGGAATAGACCTGGTCCTTGATGATCTGGGTCGGCATACGGCTCAGCTTGGGATGCGCATAGCGTTCGTGCTGGCGATAGGCCTCGTCCAGTCGGTCCCCCAAGGCCGGAACCCAAGCCACTCCGGCCTCGGCCGTCATGATCTTCATCCTGGGGAACCGGTCCAGGGCACCCGACGAGATCATGTGGGTGACGCAACGCTGCGTCGGCACCGTCGTCTCCCAGTAGTTGATCAGGGCACCGCCCGGACCGCGCGTTACGATCAGCTTGGACGAGCCGGTGCCGACGTGGAAACAGACCACCATCCCAGCCTCTTCGCAGACCGCCCACAGACGATCGAACTCGGGCATATTGTATTCGAGGTGGTCCGGCAGGGTGGCCGGCAGGCAGATCGACTTGAACCCCAGGGCGGCGACGCGTTTCGCTTCCTCGACCGCATCATCGAAATCCAGCACCGAGATCAGGGCCGTGGCCAGCAGACGCTCCGACCGCTTCAGCATGTCGGCGTGGGCCCAGTCGTTATAGACCTTGACCGACTGATGCATCAGTTCGCGGTCTTTCATCACCGACAGCCAGATGCCGACCGAAGGGAAGACCACCTCAGCCCAGATCCCCTGTTCGTCCAGATCGGCCAGTCTCAGGTCGAGGTTGACCGATCCCGGCGGCGTGATCGCGTCGATCATCGAGGCGGCGGCGAAGAAGACCTTCTCGTCGTCGACCACATAGATGTCGTGCTTGCCGTCGCGGACCATGTGGGGCCCACGATGCTTGAGCGATTCCGGAAGGTTGGCTGTCCAGAGGTCCTTGGGTTCCCACACGTGGCTGTCGCCCGAGTTCACCCAGATTTTCTCGGCGGCCGGCTTGGTTGCAGCGGTCATTTGATTGGTCTCCTACCTGTTATGACAAATGCCGAATGGCTGGATCAGTGTCAATGATATATATCATTGACCAAAACTGCGATGCGGGCCAGTTTGCCGTCATGTCAGGACACACGCCTTGAGCCGCCACGACCCGAAAGGCCCCGGCCGCTGGTCGCCCGATGCCCGCATTGAGGGCTCGGCCCTGCATGTGCCGAAGACGTCTGAGATCATCGCCCGGTGGCTGAGGCGCGAACTTCTGCGGTCACGCCCCTCGCCCGGCGACGCCCTGCCGTCCGAGGTCGAACTCCGCGAACGCTTCGGTGTGTCCCGCCCCACGATCCGCGAGGCCGTGCGAATACTGGAGACCCAGCATCTGGTGCGCGTCGCGCGCGGGGCCTCCGGCGGGGCCCGCTTCACCCTGCCAGAGGCGCGAATGGTCTCGGAATCGACCGGCATCTATCTGCAGGCCCACGGCACCACCCACGCCGAACTGAACGAGGCGCGGATCAGCCTGGAGCCCCGTCTGATCGGCTTTCTGGCCGGGCGGCTGGACGACGCAGCGATCGACCGGCTGAACGCCGAGATCGATCGGCAGGCCGCAGCCCTCGACGACGTCGCCGCCTTCAGCCGCAGCCACGAAGACTTCTACGCCCTGCTCTCCGAAATCTGTCCGAACCGACTGATTGCGCTAGAACTCCTGACCCTAAGAGACCTGATCCAGGCCCAGACCGAGCTGGTCGGCGACACCTGGGTCCGCAACACGCCACGATCGCGCGAGGGCATGGCCAGGCACGTCGAGGTCAAGCGGGAAGTGGTCGCCCACCTCCAGGCCGGCCGCGCCGCCGAGGCCGAAGCTCTGTGGACCCGGATGCTGGAAGCCCAGCAAAGGCTGACGACCGAAATCGGCGTGGGCGACAACCTGATCGAGGCGCTCTGATGCCAGACCCCTTCCCGCCCAGCAGCCCGACCCCCGACAGCGTAGGTCACCGCCTCTGCGCCAGCTGCATCGCGACGGGCGCCTGTCGGTTGGGCCTAAAATGTCTTGGCCTCGGCGACGATGGTGTCGTCGCCTTCGACATCGTGTGCCGCTCCACCTTCGAGGGCGGGCCGAACGTGGCCCACGGCGGATGGACCGCCGCCACCCTGGACGAGATGCTCGGCACTGTCGCCATGCTGCACAAGACCCTGACGGTCACCAAGTCGCTGAACGTCGAGTTCCTGAAGCCCGTCCCCATCGGCCAGCCGCTCAAGGGCCGGTCGTGGAACGACCACAAGAACGGCCACCGCTGGCACAATGTCGGCGAGATCACCCTGGCGGCGACCGGTGTTGTCCTCGGACGGGCAACAGGTGTCTTTTCGGAGCGCAAGCCCGACCACTTTACGCGGCATGACGCCTGGCTGGCTGCCGAATTGGCCGCCAAGGTCTAGGTCGGGTTCAACTGTACCAGTTGGACCAGGGTACCGCCCAGACGGTCGTCGCGAACGAAGAACCAGTCGGCTCTCGGTGCGGAACCTTCCCCGACGATCTCGACGCCCAATAGTGCCAGGCGCTCCCGTTCAGCAGGAAGATCGTCCACCTGGAAAGCGACGTGCGACACGCCCTCTCTGTCGCCAAACCAGCGCGTATCGACAGTGTCGCCCGACACCGTCTGAACCATCTCGATCTCGGTCCCATCGCCGGTCATGCCGTGGGTGACCAGACTGACCTGTTCGCCACCCTGCCCGTCCGGCAGGGCGTAGCGGGCCACGGGGGCCCATTCGATGCGGAACAGGTCGCGGTAGGCCGTCGTCGTGGCCTCGATGTCGCGAACAGCGAAGCCGAAATGCAGCAGCCTCATCGCCATGACGGGCAGCCCGTCATGTGTATTTGTAGTCCTTGCCGCCCGGATAGCCGCCACCGCCATGGGCCGCGTCCAGCGCCGCATAATCGATCGGTCCGGCCGGCGTGCGCGGCAATGCGTCGGCGAAGGCGAACACCTTGGGCTTCTTGTAGGAGGCGATGCGCGACCGGCAGTGTTCAATCAGTTCAGCGTCGTCGACCTCGACGCCCGGCCGCTTAACGATGATCGCCTTGACGCTCTGGATCCAGCGCGGGTCCGGCACCCCGATGACGGCGGCGTCGGCCACGGCCGGATGGCTCTTCAGACAGCCCTCGACCTCGGCCGGATAGATGTTTTCGACGCCCGACTTGATCATCTGCACCTTGGGGCCGACGAAGTTCAGCGATCCATCCGGCTCGCGCCTTCCCAGGTCGTTGGTCAGCCACCAGCCGAACCGCGTCCGGCGTGCATTGATCTCGGGCCGGTTCCAGTAACCCAGGCCGACGATAGGGCCCCGAACCCCGATCTCGCCCACCTCGCCGTCGGCGACCTCGTTACCGTCCTCGTCGAACAGCCGGTTCACCGCGACCGGGCTGGACCGCCCGAAGATGCTGATCGCCTTGCGGTCATAGTGGGCCCAGGTCGACAGGCCGCCGACCTCGGTCTGACCATAGCCCATCATCGAATACTGCTCGGTCTGCGCCGCGGCAGAACGGAACTGGGTCAGGTCGTAGCGACCGTCCTGGTTGAAGGCCGCCAGTTCCTCGAGGGTCTTGGGGACCAGGAAGGCGAGGCTGCATTTCTCGGCATGCAGGGCCTCAGCGATCACCGCGACCTCGGTCCGGCGGATCATGACGTTGGCACCGCCGGCGTGGAAGACACCCAGGGTCACCATCAGGGTGCCGATGTGGAAGTGCGGCCCTGAGTTCAGGAATATGGTATCTGCCGTAAGTCCCTGCACCAGCATGATATTGACGTTCTGGGCCATGATGCCCGACTGGCTCGTCATCGCCCCGTTCGGCCGGCCGCCGAAGGCCGCCGTATAGATGATCAGGGTTCCCGCATGGACATCGACCTTTCGGTCCCGGCGCGTCGGATCGGCCGCCGCAAGCCGTCCCTCATAACCCTCCGGCCCATCCTCGTCGAAATGGATCCAGGTTCCGGACTTCCAGTCCGCGATGTGGCGGGCCGCGCGCACGGCCTCGCCGATCTCCCCCTCATGCCACAGCAGGATCTGGGGCTTCAGATCGTCGATGACGAAGGCGATCTCCTCGGCCGACTGCCGCCAGTTCAGCGGACAGAACATGGCCCCGAGGGCCGAACAGGCGAGGACGCCCTCCAGCACCGCCAGCGAGTTCTGACCCAGCCACAGGACCCGGTCGCCCGACCCGACACCCAGACCTTCCCAGAGGTTGGCCAGCCGGTTCACCCGGTCGTCGAGCTGGGCATAGGTATAGCGACGCCCTTCCTGAACCACGGCCGTGCGGTCGGGATACGACCGCTGGTGCTCCTGCAGCACGTCCAAAAGAGTCAGCGTATGCAGGAAGTCGGACATCGTCTCGTCTCGGAAATCACAGATGGAGAGGTTTGAATACGGGCGCAATTCTCCCGTCATGCAGCGGACGAAAATCGACCTCGACCGGCATTCCGCAGGCGACCACCTCGGGCGGGCAATCGACCAGGTGGGCAAACATGGCGAACCCTTCGGGTAGCTCGATCGTCGCCAGCACATAGGGGGTCTTCATGCCCGGAACCGGGGCCCGGTGAATGGCCGTATAGCTGTAGACCTCGCCCTTTCCCGCCACCTCGGTCCAGGTC
>NZ_JBIIAY010000054.1:0-20062 GCF_044239655.1 Brevundimonas sp. | reverse complement strand
CCACCGACGAGCACGATCGCCGGCGGCTCGCTCCAGACCGTGGCGACGATGACCGCCGCAGAAGCGGCCCTGCCGATCCGCGAGATCGCCGAGCAGGGTGAAACGACGGTCGTGGCCCTCGACAGCGTGAACTTCGTCGCCCTGATGACCTGGATCGATCGGCTGGAACGTGAGCAGGGCGTGGTGGCGCAGAGCGCGGAAATCGAACGGCAGTCCGCGCCCGGGATCGTGAATGCCCGCCTGACCCTGACCCGCCCATGACCGAACTGATCCTCGAAGACATCATCGAGGTCCGGCCCGGCCCGCCCGAGCTGACCTATGCGTTCGCCCGCCAGAACGGGGTGATGATCGTCGACACGCCTGATGGGCCGTCGTGCGTCCATCGCCGTCCCTTGAGCCTGGAGGCGCTGCTGGAGGTTCAACGCCTGTTCGGCCCGGCGATCCCCTTTACGCCGCTGGATGATGCGCCCTTCGACCTGGCTCTTCGTGAGCGTTACCGCAGCCTGGCCGGACAGTCGGCGGATTTCACCGTCGCGTCCGGCGACGATCTGGCGGCCCTGGCCGATTCTGCTGCCGCCGTGGACGACCTGCTGGACCAGCGCGACGACTCGCCGGTCATCCGGCTGATCAACGCCCTGTTGCTCGAGGCCGTGCGTGAAGGTGCCTCCGACATCCATATCGAGACCCAGGAAAAGCGCGTCGTAGTGCGGTTCAGGGTCGATGGCGTCCTGCGTGACATGATCCAGCCGGACCGCGCCCTAGCTCCCTTGCTGGTCAGCCGGGTCAAGGTCATGGCCCACCTCGACATCGCCGACAAACGCGTGCCCCAGGATGGTCGGGTCAAGCTGAGGGTCGGTGGGCTGGATCTTGACGTCCGGGTCTCCACCATTCCTGCCCAGCATGGCGAGCGGGTCGTCATGCGCCTGCTCGACCGCGACGCGACGCGGCTGGATCTGACACGGCTGGGATTGCGGCCCGGCGATCTGGAGGCCGTCGAGCGGATGATCGCGCGGCCACACGGGATCGTCCTGGTCACCGGCCCCACCGGCTCGGGCAAGACCACGACCCTCTACGCCGCCCTGACCCGGCTCAATGATCGTCGGCGCAACATCATGACCATCGAGGACCCGGTCGAGTACGAGCTGGAAGGGATCGGACAGACCCAGGTCAATTCCCGCATCGACATGACCTTCGCCCGAGGGCTGCGGGCCATCCTGCGACAGGACCCGGACGTCATCATGGTCGGCGAGATCCGCGACCACGAGACCGCCGAGGTCGCGGTGCGCTCAAGCATGACCGGTCACCTGGTGCTTTCGACCCTGCACACCAACAGCGCGGTGGGCAGCGTCACGCGGCTGATCGACATGGGCGTCGAACGCTATCTGCTGGCGCCGATGCTGGTCGGGCTGGTGGCCCAGCGGCTGGTGCGTCGGATCTGTCCGCACTGTCGGGTACCCTATGCCGCCACCAAGTCGGATCGCAAGGCCCTGGGCGGTGCGATCCCCGTCGGGGCCACCATCTGGCGAGCCCAAGGCTGTGTCGAATGCCGTGACGACGGCTACAAGGGGCGCCTGGGCATCTATGAGGTGGTTGAGGTCGACGAGGCCTTCCAGGCCTTGATCCACGACGGGGCGTCCGAAGCCGACCTGACCCGCGTGGCGCGTCAGGCAGGGCCGGGCCTGATCGAGGATGGCGCGCTCAAGATCCTGGACGGTCTGACCACCATCGAGGAGGTCCTGCGCGTCGTGCAGGACGAAAGCTGAGCCGATGCCGGCCTACAGCTTCAGGGCCTTCGACGGCAGCGGCAAGGCTCAACGCGGCGTCATCGAAGCGGCCAGCTTGGCCGGCGCGCGCAGGGCCTTGCGTGAGCGGAGCCTTATTCCGACGGAGGTCGCCCCGGCCGTGGCCGTGGGGGGGGCAAGTCCGTCCGCGGCACTGGCCGATCTGTTCCGTCCGCGCGTCGGTGCCCGCGCCCTGGCGGCTCTGACGCGACAACTGTCGACGATGATCGGCAGCGGCATCCGCATCGAGGAGGCGCTGCGGATCCTCGGCGTCCAGAACGCGAACCGTCCCGAGGGACCGGTGTTGAACGGGGTTCGCAGTGCGGTGCTGGAGGGGCGCAGCTTTGCCTCCGCCCTCGGTGAACACCCCCGGGTGTTCCCCGCCTTCTATCGCGCCTCCGTCGCCGCAGGTGAGCAGTCGGGGCGGCTGGAGGAGGTGCTGTCGCATCTCACCGACTTCGTCGAGCGCCGCGAGCGGTCGCAGAAGAAGGTCCAGCTGGCCCTGATCTATCCGGCGTTGCTGGCACTGGTGTCGGTCCTGATCATCGGGCTGATGCTGGTCTTCGTGGTGCCCGACATCACCCGGGTGTTCGTTTCACGCGGGGTGCAGCTGCCGCTTCTGACCCGCCTGCTGATCGGCCTGAGCGCCGGGATTCAGAGCTTTGGCTGGATCGCGGGGTTGCTGGCCGTGGTCGGGGCGGTCGCAGCCCAGCGCTGGCTGGCTGTAGAGGCAAACAGCATACGGCTCGCCCGCTTCATCGCCCGCCGCCCCCCGACCTCAAGGTTCAGCCTTCAGCTGAACGCCGCACGGTTTGCCGGCAGCCTGGCGACACTGATCAGCAGCGGCGTTCCGCTGGTGGATGCCGTCAACTCCGCTGCCGCCGTGACTCCCAACGCCTGGCTGCGCGAGCGAGCCAGGCTGGTCGGCGCGAGGGTTCGCGAGGGGGCCAGTCTGCAACGCGCCATGACCGAAGCCGACTGTTTCCCGCCCATGCTCATCGCCGTCGTCGCCAGCGGAGAGGCCAGCGGCCGCCTCGGCGACGCCCTGGGCCGCGCCGCCCGCGATCTGGACGCCGACACCGAAGCGCTGAGCGCGACCCTGGTCGCCCTGGTCGAGCCGGCCATCCTGCTGTTCATGGGCGGCGTGGTGCTGCTGCTTGTGCTGGCGATCCTGATGCCGATCGTCAATCTCAACAATCTGGCGGGGATGTAGGGTGGGTCAGAGCTGGCTTTCCATCACCGTCTGCCCGGCCAGTGCCGGCAGGATCGCGGCACCGGCGTCCAGCACCGTGACCTTCAGCCGGCCTTGCCGATCGATCGTCAACTGGGCGAGGCGGCCCTGGGTGGCGCTGGTCGAAAGCCAGGCCGATGTGCCGTTGATGTCCATGGTTGATTGCCCGGTCATGGCGGGGACCGGCAGCGAGCCCGCTCCAACAAGATCGCGCGCAGAACACGACCCAGGCCCGCTGCGGACGCGGCCCTCGGCACCGGATCGGCGACCGGCCAGGACGATGCGGTCCATGTTCACCACAAAGGTCAGATCGCAGCGAAGGGGCAGGTCCCTGGTCAGGCTGTCGACCAGGCCCGGCCCGGCCAGCCCTGACATCTCCTCAAGCCTCACAGCGCCCGGACGCCACAGGCCGGTCGCGACCAGATCCGTCGCGCCGCCTCGCATTTGGACGTCACTGACGATCCCGAAACGCAGAAGAGAACTGACCGGGCGCACGCGCCAGGATACGGCCGTCTGGTCTCCTATGGCGGCCTCGCCTTTCCAGATCGTGCCCACCGCGTCTGGTGCATTAAGACCGGCAAGCTTGAAAACCACGGCGGCCGGCATGGTGATGACGAGCGCCAGCAGAAACGTGGTCAGGCCGATGATCGTGAACGTCACCGTTCCCATGCGACGCAGCCGATCGGCGAGGACGGACTGAAATGACACTCGATCGACGTCGCTGGCTCGGCCTCTCGACAGCAGCAGGGTTGGCATCTCTGGTGTCTCCAATGTCGGCCTGGGCGGCGGAAACTCCGCCCCGGTCGGCCTTGCTGCTGCCTCTGACCGGCGCATCTGCCGACCTTGCGCTCAGCATGACACGGGCGGCGGCCCTGGCGCAGCCCGCAGATCGAAAACAGCCCGAATTTCTCGTCCTGGACACGGCCGGGACAGCCGAAGGCGCGTCTGTGGCGACGGGGCGCGCCGTGGCTGCGGGTGTCGGCCTGATATTGGGTCCCGTCTTTGTCGCAGAGGTCGGCCCCGTTGTGACGGCGGCTGCGGGTCGGCCGGTCCTGGCCTTTTCCAACGACGCGGCGGTTCGCGATACTGGAGCCTTCAGCCTGGGGATCACAGCGTCGCAGGGCGTTTCGGCGATCCTGGCCTATGCCCGCAGCCGGGGCGTTCGCAGGGTGGCCGTGCTGACCGACGCCGAAACCTGGTCGGTCCAGTCGCTCGCCGCCGCGCGCGCCGCCGCGGCCCGGCTCGGCGTGGAAATCTTCGAGGCGGACATCGCCGGCCTCCTGAGTGCAGGCGAGGGGCTGGCCGGCCAGCTCACCACGGCGTCGGGCGGGAGTTTGCCGGATGCGGTCATGGCCTGCCGATCCGATCCTGCATCGATGGAGGCTTGCGCCCGCATCGTCGAACTTGGCGTCCAGTTGCTGGGTCCGTCGTCCTGGTCGGAGGGAACGGGTTCCGTCCTCGGCACTGTGGAGGGGGCCTGGTTCGCCGCACCCGATCCCGCCGCCTTCACCAGCTTTGCCCAGACCTATGAGGCCAGGCACAGCAGTGCGCCGGGCCTGTTGGCCGCGCTGGCTTTCGATGCTGCGGGCATCGCTAGACGCCTGACTGCGGCCGGGCGATTGAGCCGCGACGGCCTGCTGGCCCCGGAAGGGTTCCAGGGTGCGCTCGGCGCAGTGCGGTTCAGCGCTGACGGCGGTTGCGCGCGCGAACTGGCTATCCAGGTGGTCTCGCAGGGGTCAACGCGCGTGGTCGCCCGCGCGACCGGGCAATGACCCAGAGGCGCGTCCGAAAGCGAGCGGTCGCCAACGGGTTCACCCTGATCGAACTGCTGGTCGCCATGGCCCTGTTCGCCCTGATCTCGCTGGCCGGTTTCGCGATGCTGAGCGGGATCATCCGGACGCAGGAAAGGCTCGACGGCCGACTGGAGCAGTTGGCCCAGCTCCAGCGCGCCATGTACCTGATGACCCTGGATTTCGAGTCGATGACGCCCGCTCCGGTCGTCATCACTGCGGATTCCATAGCCTTTCAGCGCGCGCCGGCTGCGGCGGCGGGCGGGACGATGGCGGTGCGATATGGCTTGAGGGGCCGCGATCTGATCCGTCAGGCCGGGTCGGGCGGCGAGCAGGTCCTGATCCGGGGCGTATCGGGCATCAGCCTGCGCTTTCTTGACCCGGCGGGTGCCTGGGTGGTTCCAACGCCTGAGGTGGCGCGGGCTGCGGGACTGTCCCCTGAACGGCCGCGCGCCATCGAGGCTACCCTGATCCTGGCCCCCGAGGGCGGGGGGCTGAGCGGGCCGCTGCGTCGCGTCGTGGAACTGCCGAGGCTGCCCTGATGTCGCGTCCAGAATCACGCGAGGCGCGGTCGGGGCTGATCCTGGTCAATGTGCTGTTCATCGTCGCCCTGTCCGCCCTGGTCGTGCTGCTGATGGTCGCGTCCCAGTCGGATGCGATCGACCGAACGGTCCGGCTGCGCGAGGCATCGCAGGCGGGGGTGATCGCGCGCTCGGGCGAGCTTTCGGCGGTCACGGCCCTGCGCCGCGACGCCACGACCGCGCCCGAGACGGACAATCCGGCCGAACCCTGGGCCGCGATCCAGGAGCAGGACATCGTCATCGAGGGCGGGACCTTCAGCCTGACCATCACCGACGACCAGGCGCGGTTCAATCTGAACACCGTGGCCAACGGTGGGCTGGTGACAGAGCAGCGACTGGCGAAGATCCTCGCCGCCGCCGGTCTGCGTCCGACCCTGCATACGCCGATCATTGCCCTGGTACGCGCCAGCGGACCCCTGTCCGACCTGGAACAATTGAACACCGTCGGCCTCACGGCGGCCGAGGTCGCGGCGCTGCGGCCCTTTATCACCGTCCTGCCTCTGGACACCGGCATCAACCTGAATACCGCAGACGAGCGGATGCTGGCCGTGCTGTTCGACAGCCCCATGACCGCCGGTCTGCTGGTTCGCACGCGGCAAAGGAACCGGGGTGTGCTGACGCCCCAGGATCTGGCGCGCCGGGACATCTACGCCCCGCCCGGCGTCGGCTTCACCTCGAACTTCTTCCAGGTCACGTCAGAGGTCCAGGTCGGCGATACGCGCCAAAAGATCGTCAGCTCGCTGATCAGGCAGTCCGGACGGCGTGGACCCGAAGTTCTCGTCTACGCCCGGCGCAGGACCGCAACTGCCTCGGAGTAATGCGCCGGCCTATTCGGGATGAGCCGGCCGAGGTGTGGTCACAAGGCGAGGATGTCGATACCGAGCGCTGGGCCGTTGATCGCCAGATCGATGGGCGTGGCAGGGTCGTGACAAAGCCATGCATCCAATGGCACGAGCCTGATCCCGCCCGAGGCACGGTCGTCGACGATCGTCAGGGGTGCAAGAGCAATCAGGAGTGAGGCGACGCCTGTCGGGCGCCACATCGTGTCCGACACCCGCTTGACCTGGGATCGAAACTGACCGCGTCGCGACATGACGTTGAGGTCCAGCACCGGTCCATCCAGGGGCTGGCCATGACAGGTCCGGTCACCCGGAAAGGCCCAGGGCTCCGACTGCGCATCTAGAGAAACGGACGTGTCGTCGTCGAACGTCAGGCGCAGGCATCCCTCGATCACGGTCAGGCAGCGATCGACGTCGGGGAACAGGGAAAACGCGCCGGCTTCACGGACCTCTGCCATGCTGATGCGCCAGTCGAAATCATCGAGTCCCGCCTCAGGAGGCCAGACCGCGATCTCGCGCGTGACGCCTCCGCCGTTCTTCCACGGCGTGGCGATCCGGTCGGCAGCCCGCAGGATGGTCGTTGTCATCCCAGGATGCCGGGCAGGTCCAGTCCTTGCTCGCGCGCCGTGTTCAGGGCGGTGTCATAGCCTGCGTCGGCGTGGCGCATCACGCCCGTCGCCGGGTCGTTCCAGAGGACACGCGAAATCCGCTTTGCAGCCGCCTCTGTCCCGTCGCAGACGATGACCAGACCGGCGTGCTGGGAAAAGCCCATGCCGACCCCGCCGCCGTGGTGGAGCGATACCCAGGTCGCGCCCGATGCCGTCGAGAGCAGGGCGTTCAGCAGGGGCCAGTCGGAGACCGCGTCCGACCCGTCGCGCATGGCCTCGGTTTCGCGGTTCGGAGAGGCGACCGAGCCGGAGTCCAGGTGGTCGCGACCGATCACGATGGGCCCCTTCAACTCGCCGCTCGCCACCATCTCGTTGAAGGCGAGGCCCAGCCGGTCGCGGTCGCCCAGACCGACCCAGCAGATGCGGGCGGGTAGGCCCTGGAACCTGATCTTCGCCGCCGCCATGTCGAGCCAGTTGTGGAGGTGCGGGTTGTCGGGGATCAGTTCCTTTACCTTGGCGTCGGTTCTGGTGATGTCCTCGGGATCGCCGGACAGGGCCACCCAGCGGAACGGGCCGATGCCCCGGCAGAACAGCGGGCGGATGTAGGCGGGCACAAAGCCGGGGAAGTCGAAGGCATTGGTGACGCCCGCCTCCTTGGCCATCTGGCGGATGTTGTTGCCGTAATCGACCGTGGGGACGCCCTCCGCCTGAAAATCAAGCATGGATTGGACGTGTTCGGCCATCGAGGCACGGGCGGCGGCCTCGACCTGATCCGGGGCCTGGGCGCGCATCGCGGTCCACCGATCCAGCGTCCAGCCCTTGGGCAGGTAGCCGTTGATCGGATCGTGGGCCGAGGTCTGATCGGTCAACAGGTCAGGCCGGACGCCGCGCCGGAACAACTCGGGCAGCAGCTCGGCGGCATTGCCCAGCAGTCCGACCGAGATCGGCGTCGTCGCCTCGCAGGCGGCGCGGATCAGGGCCAGGGCCTCATCGAGATCCTCGCACGCCCGATCCAGATAGCCGGTGCGCAGCCGCATGGCGATGCGGGAGGGATCGCACTCGATGGCAAGGCACGACGCGCCCGCCATGACTGCGGCGAGGGGTTGAGCGCCGCCCATGCCGCCGAGACCCGCCGTCAGCAGCCAGCGGCCCGACAGGTCTCCGCCGTAGTGCTGGCGACCCATCTCGACGAAGGTCTCATAGGTGCCCTGAACGATGCCTTGCGCGCCGATGTAGATCCAGGACCCGGCCGTCATCTGGCCGTACATGGCCAAACCCTTGCGATCGAGTTCGTTGAAATGCTCCCACGTCGCCCAGTGCGGCACGAGGTTGGAGTTGGCCAGCAGGACGCGCGGTGCGTCCGCATGGGTGCGAAAGACCCCGACCGGCTTGCCCGACTGGATCAGCAGGGTCTCGTCGTCCTCAAGCCGGCGCAGGGTCTCGACGATGGTGTCGAAACTCTTCCAGTCACGGGCCGCGCGGCCGATGCCGCCATAGACGACCAGTTCTTCGGGCCGTTCGGCGACGTCGGGATCGAGATTATTCATCAGCATCCGCAGCGCCGCCTCGGTCAGCCAGCTCTTGCAGGTGCGCTCGGGGCCGGTGGCGGCGCGAATGACACGGGAGGGATCGTTACGGTTCATGGCTGGCTCCCGGCTCGGGCGAAGGTCAGGCAGGCGGTGAGAACATCGGTCAGCACATCCCGCATCGGAGCGGCCTGTTCGAGACGGTAGGGGGAGGGCCAGGTCGCGGGCGTGAGGGCCTCGGTCGGGTCGTCCATGTATCCGCGACAGGCCAGTTCCATCTGGATGGCGTGGACGCCCTTGTCAGGCTCGCCGTAGTGACGGGTTATCCAGCCGCCTCTAAACCGTCCATTGGTCACGCGGCTGAACGGACCGGCATCGCAGGCGGCCTCGACCACGCGGGTCAGGGCAGGGTCACAGGAGGTGTCGCCATTCGTGCCGATATTCAGATTGGGCAGCTCGCCCTCGAACAGTGACGGGACCACTGACCGGATCGAGTGAGCGTCATAGAGGACGATCCGATCATGCAGCCCACGCAGGCGGGCGATCTCGGCGGTCAGGGCGGCGTGATAAGGGTCGAACCAGGCCTCGCGACGGCGGGCGATCTCCGCCTCTGTCGGCGAGCTCGCGACATAGAGGGCCTCTCCGTCGAACGTCTCGGTCGGGCAAAGGCCGGTTGTGAACTGGCCGGGATAGAGGGAGGCACCGGACGGATCGCGGTTCACATCGATGACGCTACGGCTCAGGGTCGTGCGGACGGTCGTTGCGCCCATGTTTCTGGCGAAATTGTAAAGTCTGTCGATCCACCAGTCGGCGTCACGGGTCGCCAGCCACGGTGAGACGAAGTCGCCTGCGACCTCTTCCGGCAGGTCGGTGCCGGTGTGAGGCAGGCTGACGATCAGTGGTGCCGTGCCCCGATGGATTTCGAGCCAGTCCATCAGGAAACGCCCGGCAAGGTGAGGTCGGCGGCAGCGACGACGGCACCGGATCGGACCAGGGCGAGGGCGGCGTCGATGTCCGGGTGGAAGTGGCGGTCCTCGTCGAGGTGCGGTACCTCGGCCCGAAGCACGGCGCGTACCGACTCCAGCGCCTCACTCGACGTCAGCGGGCGGTGGAAGTCGCAGCCCTGAACGGCGGCCAGCAGTTCGATGGCAACGACCGCATTGGCCGACTCGACCATGGCCAGCAGGCGACGCGCGCCATGGGCGGCCATGGAGACGTGATCCTCCTGATTGGCTGAGGTGGGGATGGAATCGACGCTGGCCGGATAGGCCTTCTGCTTGTTCTCTGACACCAGGGCGGCGGCGGTCACCTGCGGGATCATGAAGCCGGAGTTGAGGCCCGGCCGGGCGGTCAGGAAGGCGGGCAGGCCCGACAGGGCAGGGTCCACCAGCATGGCGATACGGCGTTCCGACAGCGATCCGATCTCGCAGATGGTCAGGGCGATCATGTCGGCGGCGAAGGCGACGGGCTCGGCGTGGAAATTGCCGCCGGACAGGGCCTCGTCGGTGTCAGGGAAGATCAGGGGGTTGTCGCTGACGCCGTTGGCCTCGATCGACAGGGTCGTCGCCGCCTGACGCAGGACGTCGAGCGCGGCGCCCATGACTTGAGGTTGGCAACGCAGGCAATAGGGATCCTGAACGCGCTCGTCGTTGACCGCATGCGAGGCGCGGATGGCGGAGCCGTTCATGAGGGCGCGCAGGGCCGATGCGGTCTCGATCTGACCGGCGTGGCGACGCAGGGTGTGGATGCGGGGATCGAACGGCGTGTCCGAACCCTTGGCCGCCTCGGTGGCCAGGGCTCCGGTCACGAGGGCGCTCTGGAACAGGGTCTCGGCACCGAACAGGGCCGCGAGTGCATTGGCGGTCGAGAACTGGGTGCCGTTCAACAACGCCAGCCCTTCCTTCGGGCCCAGCATCAGGGGCGACAGACCGGCTTCGGCCAGCGCCTCGGCGGCGGGCCTGCGGACGCCGTTGATCTCGATCTCTCCGACGCCGATCATCGCAGCCGCCATATAGGCGAGAGGAGCCAGATCGCCTGACGCGCCGACCGAGCCCTGGCAGGGAATGACAGGCGTCAGGCCCTGCACGATCAGGGCCTCCAGCAAGGCGATGGTCGCGGGCTGAACGCCGGAAGCGCCCTGGGCAAGGCTGGCCAGTTTCAGGGCGAGCATCAGGCGGATAACCGGCGTCGGTGACGGCTCGCCGACGCCCGCCGCGTGGGACAGCACGATATTGCGTTGCAGGGTCGCCAGGTCGCCGGCCTCGATCCGGATACCGGCCAGCTTTCCAAAGCCCGTGTTGATCCCATAGACCGGCTCGCCACGCGCCAGGATGCGTTCGACGGCGGCGGCGCTGGCCCGGATCGGCTCGGCGGCGTCGGGGTGCAGGGTCGCGGATGCGCCGCGATAGATGGCGCGCCAGTCGGTCAGGCTGACCTCGCCGGGGCGCATCACGATGTTTTCGATGGCGGGCGCTGCGGTCATTGGCCTCTCCAGACGCGGGCATGGAGCGGGTTGAAGCCCATGCGATAGACCAGTTCAGCCGGTCGTTCGATATCCCAGATCGCAAGGTCACACCGTTTGCCGACCTCCAGCGTGCCGGCGTCGTGGATCTGGCCCAGCGCGCGGGCGGCTTCGCGGGTCACGCCGGCCAGGCACTCATCGACGGTCATCCGGAACAGGGTCGCCGCCATGTTCATCGTCAGCAGCAGCGACGTCAGAGGCGAGGTGCCGGGGTTGCAGTCGGTGGCCAGCGCCATCGGCACGCCCGCAGTCCTCAGGGCTGCGATCGGGGGCAGGCGGGTCTCGCGCACGAAATAATAGGCACCCGGCAACAGGGTGGCGACGACGCCTGCGCGGGCCATGGCTGCGATCCCGGCGTCATCGAGGTATTCAAGATGATCGGCCGAAAGGGCCCCGAACTCGGCCGCCAGCGCAGCGCCATGCTGGTTCGACAGCTGTTCGGCGTGCAGCTTGACGGGCAGGCCTTGGGCGCGTGCCGCTTCGAAGACCAGACGGGTCTGGGCCGGGGTGAAGCCGATGCCCTCGCAGAAAGCATCTACGGCATCGATCAGGCCCTCAGCGACGAGGGTCGGGATCATCTCGCGACAGATCAGGTCGATATAGCCGTCGGCGTCGCCAGCGAACTCGGGGGGCAGGGCGTGGGCGCCGAGAAAGGTCGTGCGGATCGACACGGACCGGAGTTCGCCCAGACGGCGGGCGGCCTGAAGCGTACGTCGCTCATGCTCAAGCGAAAGGCCATACCCCGACTTGATCTCGACAGTCGTCGCACCCTCGGTGATCAGGGCGTCGAGGCGGGGCAGGGCGGTGGTGATCAGGCCCGCCTCATCGAGCGCGCGCGTCGCCTTGACCGTGGAGGCTATGCCGCCGCCCGCGCGGGCGATCTCCTCATAGGTCGCACCCGCCAGACGCAGCTCGAATTCGCGAGCACGGTCGCCGCCGTGGATCAGATGGGTGTGCGGATCGATCAACCCCGGTGTGATCCAGCGACCGTCGCAGTCGATGGTCTCGGCCGCTTTCAGGGCAGGGGCGTCCTGCGCCGGACCAGCGTACAGGATACGCCCATGCCGTGAGGCGATCATGCCGTGTTCCACGACGCCTAGCCCGGGTAACGGCGGCGCGAGGGTCGCGAGCCGGGCGTTGGTCCAGACGCGGTCGCAATCCACCCTCAGCCCTCCGGTTTCGATATCAGGAATCGCTAGGCGACCGCCCTGTTAATGTATAGACATATTGCAGACCGAGGAGGATTGTCCAGTGACAGTCGACACCCCGAAGACCGGACCCGATACCGTGTCGCCACAGGATTCGCTGTGGTTCGAACAGGCCCTTCTCGACAAGGGATGGGCCCGGTCGGTCCGCATCCGCCTTCGCAACGGCCTGATCGACAGCATCGAGAGGGGTGTCGCCGCCGCGCCGGGTGACCAGGTCCATGCGACCGGGCTGCCGGGTCTGGCCAACCTTCACAGCCATGCCTTTCAGCGGGGAATGGCGGGGCTGGCCGAAGTTCGCGGACCCTCGCAGGACAGCTTCTGGACCTGGCGCGAGACCATGTACCGGTTCGTCGATCGACTTAGGCCCGATGAGGTCTCGGCGATCGCGGCCATGGCGTTTGCCGAGATGCTGGAGGGCGGGTTCACCCGAGTCGCTGAGTTCCACTATCTGCATCACGACATCGACGGTCGGCCCTATGCCGACCCAGGCGAGATGGCGGACGCGATCGCGGCGGCCGCCGATCAGACGGGGATCGGCCTGACCCTGCTGCCGGTCTTCTATGCCCATTCGGGGTTCGGCGGTGCGCCGCCGGTCGAGGCCCAGCGCAGGTTCGTCAATGACCTGGACGGCTTTCAGCGTCTACTTCAGGATAGCAGTCGCGCGATCTCAAGTCTGCCTGACGCCGTCATCGGTGTCGCCCCCCACAGTCTGCGCGCCGTGACGGCCGATGAACTGCGCGCCGTCTGCGGGATGACAGACGGGCCGATCCACATCCACATCGCCGAACAGGTTCGGGAGGTCGAGGACTGTCTGGCCTGGTCGGGCGCGCGGCCGGTCGACCTTCTGTTCGACACGGTCGAAGTCGATCGCCGATGGTGCCTGATCCACGCCACCCATACCTCGCCCGTTGAACTGCGGCGGATGGCGGCCAGCGGTGCGGTCGCGGGCCTGTGCCCCATCACGGAGGCTAACCTGGGCGACGGTGTCTTCCCGGCGGCAGACTATCTGGCAGCGGGCGGGGCCTGGGGCGTGGGGTCGGATTCCAATGTTTCGATCAGCGCCGGCCAGGAACTGCGGATGCTTGAGTATTCCCAGCGACTGGTCCATCGGTCGCGGAATGTGATGGCGGACCCTGAGGGCGGATCCAGCGGCGGGGCGATGGTGCGGGCGGCGCTGGCTGGCGGGGCTCAGGCCACGGGAACCGACATCGTCGTCGGCCTCAGCCCGGGTCAGGTCGCCGACATCATCGCTCTGGCCGCTCCAGACGGCTGCTCGCCGCCGCTGGAGGATCGCGCTCTGGATCACTGGATATTCGTTGCAGCCGACCGGCCGGTAGAGGCTGTCTGGCGGCGGGGCCGGCAGGTCGTCCGGGATGGTCGCCATATTGCCCGGCAGTCCATTGTCCGGCGCTATGCCGAGACGCTGTCCCGCGTGCTGGACGACGCATGACGAGGTCCGAGCCCACGCTGCACAAAAGGATTCGCGCCGAGATCTCAGAGCAGATCCTGTCGGGCCGGTGGCCGCCTGGACACCGGATGCCAACCGAACAGGACTTGATGCTCCAGTATGGCTGTTCTCGCATGACGGTCAGCAAGGCACTGGCCCCATTGGTCGACGAGGGCCTGATCGTGCGTCGCCGCCGGGCCGGAACCTGCGTCGCGCGGCCTCCCATCCATTCGGCGGTCCTCGACATCCCCGACATCCAGACCGAGATCGTTAGCCGGGGCGAACCCTACGGCTACGAACTCCTGTCGCGAGCGATCAGGGCTTCAACTCCTGAGGACGACAAGGCGTTGGAGCGCAAGGCGTCCGGGCCGATACTCGCTCTCGAATGCCTGCATCTGGCCAGTGGACGCCCGTTCGCGGTTGAAAACCGACTGATCAGTCTGACAGCCGTTCCGGACGCCGAGGCGGTCGATTTCGACACCACCCCACCCGGAGCCTGGCTGCTGGGTTTCGTTCCGTGGACCCAGGCCGAGCACAAGATCAGCGCGATCAATGCCTCCAGAGGGACAGCAAAGCGGCTGCTGATCGAGACCTCCGTCGCCTGCCTTTGTCTCGAGCGGCGAACCTGGCGGGGCCACGATCCGGTCACCTACGTCCGCATGACGTTTCCCGGTTCAGCCTATGATCTGATGGCGCGGTTCGCTCCACGAGGCGAGGGAAATTCACAGGCGGCGTTTGGCCGTACCTGACATGGCGACAGGCTCGCGATCGGGACGCAATGGTTCCTCCGCCTCAGTGCGAAAGTTTCGATGCTCAGTCGGGCGTCACGCAGCCTGAGCTATCGCCTGGGGTAGAAGCGACCCGACCACCAATCGAGACAGCATTCGTCCTTCCAGCGGGATGATGGCGTCGACGAACTGCTCGTTGGCGTCGGAACCCATTGTCGGTGGTGACTGGAGCAGGCTGGCAGCGAGCTGGAAGGTTTCCTGCACGCCGTCGACCAGCATTCCGGCCATACGCGTCTCGTGCTGGACCACGACGATGACGTGGCGCGACGTCGGTTCGGTCCGGCCGAGGCCGAGGCGACAGCGCAGGTCCAGCACGGGCATGACGGCTCCGCGGAGATTGATCACGCCCAACACATAGTCCGGCGTCTGTGGCATCGGGGTCGTCGGGGTCCAGCCCCTGATCTCCCGTACCGAACGGACATCGATACAGTACTCCTGACCGCCGATCTCGAACGAGATCAGCTCCAGCATGCCACCGGGATCGGCAGCGTCGATCGAGAGCGAAGCCATTCTAGAACTGCTCCCATTCCGAGCGTTTCAAGGCGGTATTGCCGACCGATCGCGGCACAGCCCGGCGTATGGGGTTCGCAGTTTCGCGCCCCTTTGCGAAGGCCTCGATCCTTCCGCGAGCCGCCAGGACAGGATGCTCTGTGGGTGCATGAGAAGGCATGCGCGAGCCCGTGTTGAACCGCTCGACCATGCCGGCTAATTGGCTCGCCTCGGTCTGAAGTATTCCAGCGGCGGCAGTCGTCTCTTCGACCATGGCTGCGTTCTGCTGGGTGACCTGGTCCATCTGATTGATGGCCGAGTTGACCTGCGCCAGCGCCATCGACTGTTCCTGTGCCGAAGCCGCGATCTCTGCGATCAGGCTGTCCATCTCTGCGACGCTGCCGGCGATGGTCGCCAGTGCGGCCCCGGTCTCGTCCACCAGCTTCACGCCCTTGGCGACCTGGGTCGTCGAGGCGGAAATCAACAACTTGATCTCCTTGGCCGCTGTTGCGGATCGCTGGGCCAGGGCCCGAACTTCCTGGGCGACGACAGCAAAGCCTCGACCGGCGTCTCCCGCTCGAGCCGCCTCGACACCCGCGTTCAGGGCCAGCAGGTTTGTCTGAAAGGCGATTTCATCGATGACGCCGATGATCTGGCCGATCTCGTTGGAGCTCTGCTGGATCTCGCCCATGGCGGTTACGGCTTCCCGGACCACCAGACCGGATTTTTCGGCATCGGAACGAGTGCCGCTGGCGACGCTCGCAGCCTGCTGGGCTCCAGCCGCACTGCGTTTGACCGTGGCCGTAATCTGATCCAGCGCCGCCGCAGTTTCTTCCAGGCTGGCAGCCTGCTGCTCGGTGCGGCGGGACAGGTCATCGGACGCCCCGGCGATCTCGTCGGAACCGCTGCGGATCGAGCCGACGCTCTGCAGCACCTCGTCGAGGGTGACGCGAAGGCTTTCGATGGCGGCGTTGTAGTCTTCCTGAACAGTCTTGTGGGTGCCCGTGCGATCACCCTCGATCCGTCCAGTGAGATCGCCCTCGGACAGGCCGCTGAGGTTTTCCGCCAAGGTCCGCACCAGATCGAGCTGGGTTTCTTCGGCGTGTTTGCGGGCCTGTTCCCGACGCGCGGCTTCCTGCTCGGCCTCGGTGATGTCGACGGCCACTTTCATGACCTTGTAGGGCTTCCCGGCGGCATCGAGCACTGGATTGTATGAAGCCTGGATCCAGACCTCGCGGCCACCCTTGGCAAGGCGACGGAACTTCTGAGAGACGAAATGACCGTCTCTGAGCCGCTGCCAGAACTCCCGATAGCTGTCGGCGGCGGCCTCTACGGGATCCATGAAGGTGCTGTGATGGCGTCCGACGATTTCGGCTGCCGAGTACCCCATTGCTGACAGAAAGTTTTTGTTTGCGGTCAGGATCGTACCATCGAGGTTGAACTCGATGATGGCCTGGGATCTGGAGATGGAATCCAGCTTGTTTTCGAGATCCCGTCTATCCCGCGCGTCGCCTGTATGCGTCTTCCTGCTGCGACCGAACATTTAGCCCCCCAGAAGTCCCAAGCCACAGCCACGCTTGGGCTGGCATGATTAAAGTAAGGGAAGATTATTAACTTAAAGATAACACCGAGTTGTGAAGTACACGCAAAAATAGCATGAAGGCGGCGATGAGGCCGGTGGCATCTTGTCTCGGTGCGACTTGAGGCAACGTAGCGTCTTTAATCGCTTTGCGAAGTTGTGGCCCCTACGAACGTGGCGAGGTAACGCCGGAGCCGGTCGTGGCTTTCGCGGTGGTAGCTGCGGACGGTTACCGAGTGGCGACACAGCGATCGAAGGCCTAGGTGTCGAAGCTATGAAGGTTGTTCACCCGAGGGGGTGCTGAGAAGCTGGGGTTGCGAAGCCAACCAACCCTTAGCGGAGCCTCTCGGATGAACATGCACAAGAATGCCCGGCTGACGCCGTCGGGTCGAGCCTTGCTGACGGATCGGATCGAGACAGGCTGGCGAGCAGACGCAGCGGCCCAGGCGGCGGGGGTGTCGGTTCGCACGGCCCGCAAATGGCTGAAGCGCCATCGTCAGGGTGCGGGCCATGCGGATCGCAGCTCGGTGCGGCGTCATTGCCCGCACCGAACGCCGGAGAAGCGTATCGCCGAGATCGAGCGGCTCAGATGCGAGCGGATGACCGGTCCCCGGATCGCACGGACGCTGGGCATGGCCCGTTCGACCGTCGGAGCGGTGTTGCGCCGGCTGGGGCTGGGCCGGCTCTCGTCGCTGGATCCGAAGCCGCCGATCGTCCGCTACGAACGCGACCGGCCCGGAGAGATGATCCACCTCGACATCAAGAAGCTGGGCCGGATCAACGGCGTGGGCCATCGCTTCACCGGTCGGGGACCGGGCACGCACAACCTGGGCAGGGGCTGGGACTTCCTGCACGTCTGCGTCGATGACGCCTCGCGCCTGGCCTATACCGAGTTGCTGCCCAGCGAGCGTAAGGAAGACACGACCGCCTTCCTCCAGCGCGCCCTCGACTGGCTCAGCCGTCACGGCGTCGCCGTCGAGCGGGTCATGACCGACAACGGATCGGCCTATCGTTCGAAACTGTTCGCCTCGGCACTGCAAGACGCCGGAGCCCGCCACGTCCGGACCCGGCCCTATACACCCCCGTACCAACGGCAAGGCCGAACGCTTCATCCAGACCACCCTGCGCGAATGGGCCTACGCCAGACCCTATGCCTCGTCAGATGCGCGCCGCCGCCATCAGGCCGTGGACCGACGACTACAACCTCAACCGACCCCACTCCCGCATCAAAGGCATCACCCCATGGCAACGGGTGAACAACCTTCTTGGAAACGACACCTAGGCATCAGGCCCCTCGGTTTCGGAGGGACGGCGACGTCGCGGCCGTCCAGCGACAAATGAGGATGCCGCGTCTCTGCGAGGAGGCCGTGATCCCCTTAGTTTCGATTGATCAAAAGATCATTGTAGCGCCGGCACTGAGGACCGCTGCCTACCACCAATTCCATCTCAATATGTAAGAGCGGGTCCTGATATTTGCGAATATGATCGATTCCGATCAATTCAATCCACTGTTAATCGAGCGTTCGCTTCGTATTGTCGTCTCGCGAGAGCGCTGAAGCGCCGTCCGAGGAGGGACAGATGAATCGAAGGGCTCCGGTGGGTGCAACCGACGTCGTGACGCGCGCCAGACCGGGACGATTCCGGGTGAAGGCTCGGACGATCTGCCTCATCTCCCGCCTGATGGGCGAAAGCCTCTCCACCGCATCCTCCATTTCAACCTGATTTTTTCCGTCGCCTCTGCCCGAGCGGCTGTCGCAGGCCGCCGGACCACACATCAACGATAACAGAACAGGGATCCCAGGATTCGCTGTTGAGGGAGATTAATATGAACCGCAGACCGACCTCTCGCGCCATTCTAATGAGCGCCGCAGCTGCGCTGTTCTGGCCAGCTCTTGCTGGAGCCGCACAGGCGCAGACCCAGCCCCAGGCTGACGAGCCAAGTGTAGTCGACGACATCGTGGTCACAGCCCAGCGTCGCTCCGAGAGCCTTCAGCGCGTGCCCGTGAGCGTGACGGCAGTCACCGCAGAAGAACTCAGCAATCGCAACATCAACGATCTCGGCCAACTGGCCGTGGCGGCGCCCAGTCTGCAGGTCGGCACTGACGGGACCTTCTCGGTGCGCGGCGTGGGCACGCAGGCCTTCGCCCAGACCGTGGATTCCAGCGTCGCCATCGCCGTGGATGATGTGAACCTTGGCCGGCCCTTCCTGGGAGGATCCTTGTTCAACGATGTGGCCCAGGTCGAAGTGCTAAACGGACCGCAAGGCCTCCTGTTCGGCAAGAACGCCTCGGCCGGCCTGCTTAACATCACGACGACCCGGCCCAAACTCGGCCTGTTTGAAAGCCTGAGCGACGTCGAGGCCGGCGTGCGCGACACGCCGGGCGGCGACGGCACTGCGAGCTCGGTCATCGCGCGACAGACGTTCAACATTCCGATCGGCGAGACCTCGGCGCTCCGGATCAACGCCCTGTTTTCCGAACAGGATCCCGGCACGACTTTCGTGGGCAACAACGCGCTGCGCAACGATCTCGGCCTCGATCAATGGGGCATCCGTGCCAAGTATCTGAACGAGCTGAACGACGCCACGAGCCTGTACGTGATCGGCGAGTATAGCCGCAGCGAAGGTGTCGCCGGCTTCTTCGACCGGACCTACCGTGAACTCGGCGCGGGTAGTGTGAATGCGCCCGTCCTCGCGGCGGACGGTGTGACGCCCAGCGAGGACAACTTCACCTTCGGCGGCGACGGCGGCTATTGGCGCGACCTGGACAATGGCGGTCTGCAGGTTTCCCTGAATCACGTGACGGCCGGCTTGCTGGAGATCAGCAACATCGCAGCCTGGAAATTCTACGATCTCGACCAGCAACTCGACACCGACTTCACCAATTCCAACGGTGCCAACGTCAACCGCAACAATACGGACTATGACCAGTTCTCGAACGAGCTGCGGCTGGCGCTGCCGGCGGGCAATCGCTTGAGCGGCCAGGCCGGTCTGTACTATTTCTGGTCGCGCACCCAGACCGACAGCCAGATCGCGGGCAACAACTATCTACCGGGTTTCCTGTTGCCGGGTTTCCCATTCTGCGTCGGAGCCACCCCCGCGGCCGGGCCGCCGCCCGCCTGCATCACCCGCAACGACTATTTCCTCGGCAACGACCACAGGTATGAACAGACCAGCCAGAGCTACGCGGCCTTCGGTCAGTTCACCTATGAGCTTACCGACAATCTGCGGCTGATCGGCGGTGCCCGTGTCACTCGCGACGAAATCGATATCGACCTCGTCCAGAACACCGGGGCCTATTTCGTCACCCTCGGCATCCCCGGCACCTTCGACGAAACCTACGCCAACACCAATTGGAGCTACAAGGCCGGCGTTCAGTACCAGATCACGCCGGACATAATGACCTACGCCACCTATGGCCGTGGCTATAAGGGCCCTGGCTTCAACGACAACGGTGCCAGCCCCCTGGCACCGCTGCTGGTCCGCCCGGAGGAATCCGACAGCCTCGAATTGGGCGTGCGGTCCAGCATGCTGGACCGCCGACTGATCCTCAATGCCTCGGTGTTCCGCACAGAGTTCAACGACTATCAGACCCAGTCATTCGATCCGGTGCTGGCCAGCTTCGTGATCCAGAACGCAGCATCCGTGATCAGCCAAGGCGCCGAAATCACGGCGA
>NZ_JBIIAY010000162.1:0-5404 GCF_044239655.1 Brevundimonas sp. | reverse complement strand
GGCGAGGCGACGCAGGAAGGACGGGATTTCGAGGTCGTCTTCTTCGGCCGAAAGCTCGGGCGCAGGCTGGGCGGACGTGTTCTGGCGCATCTGCGGGGCAGGCGCGGCATAGCTCATCGGCTGGGTGCGGATCTTCTTGCCGAACAGGCTCCAGCCCGAGCGACGGTGATCGCTGCGGTCGTCATAGGCGGCGGGCGCCTCGGCGGCCTTGCCCATATAGAGGTCGCCCTGGTTGGTAGCGGCCTGTTTCGCCGGTTGGGCGGGCGCGCGGCCGCGGTCGGCCTCGAACGCCTCGACCCACGGATCGACGATGGGCTCCAGGGTGCGTTCCTCGGCGACGTGGATCACTGGCTCCGGCGCGCGGGCGATGACGGGTTCCGTCACGGCTGCGGCCTGGGCGTGGAAGGTCGGGGTCACCGGCGGCAGTTCGGCGGTGATGCGAGGCTCGGGCGCCGGTGTCGGAGCGGCGGCGTGGACGGGCTCCGGACGGACCGTTTCCTGGCGGACGGGCTCGCGATGGATCGGCTCCTGCCGGACCGGTTGGGCCGGACGGCGGGCGTCAAACGCATTGCCGGCGGGCTCGATCTTGGAGGCGGCGACCTCATCCATGCCGGTCGCGACGACCGAGACGCGGATCTTGCCGTCCAGGGCCGGGTCGAACGCGGCGCCGAAGATGATGTTGGCGTCGCCGTCCACCTCGGCCGAGATGGCGTTGGCGGCCTCGTCGACTTCCAGCAGGGTCATGTCCAGACCGCCGGTGATGTTGACCAGCACGGCCTTGGCGCCCTTCAGCGAGGTCTCGTCCAGCAGCGGGTTGGCGATGGCGTTCTGGGCCGCCAGCAGGGCGCGGTCGTCGCCGGTCGCCTCGCCGGTGCCCATCATCGCCTTGCCCATTTCGGACATGACGGCGCGAACATCGGCGAAGTCGAGGTTGATCAGGCCGGGCAGGATCATCAGGTCGGTGATCGAGCGGACGCCCGAGTGCAGAACCTGGTCGGCCATCGCGAAGGCGTCGGCGAAGGTGGTGCGTTCATTGGCGACGCGGAACAGGTTCTGGTTCGGAATGACGATCAGGGTGTCGACATAGCGTTGCAGCTCGGCGATGCCCGCATCGGCCAGACGCATGCGGTGACGGCCCTCGAAGGTGAAGGGTTTGGTCACCACGCCAACGGTCAGGATGCCACGGTCGCGCGCACATTTGGCGATGATGGGCGCAGCGCCCGTGCCGGTGCCGCCGCCCATGCCGGCGGTGATGAAGATCATGTGCGCGCCTTCGAGGTGCGCGTGGATTTCGTCGGCCGATTCCTCGGCGGCGTTCATGCCGACCTCGGGATGGGCGCCGGCGCCGAGCCCCTGGGTGATGGTCTCGCCCAGCTGGATCCGGCGATCGGTCTTGGCGAAGCTCAGATGCTGGGCGTCGGTGTTGGCGACGACGAACTCGACCCCTTCAAGGCCGGCGTCGATCATGTTGTTGACGGCGTTACCGCCCGCTCCGCCCACGCCGAAGACGACGATTCTGGGCTTCAGTTCCGTGGCTGTTGGGCGCACCAGCGAGAGTGACATACGTTTCCGACCTTTTTTCCGACCCTGCCCCCTTAGCGGCCACCACGATCCGCCCCGCCGAATCACGATGGTTAATGGGCGCGTTAAGGAAACACCCATCACCGTTAAGGGAAGGTTACCGAATATCGTGAGTCGGACTCGGGTCCACCAAAAAGGTTAACCTTGACCGGAGGATAGGCGCCCACAGGTCCGCCAGCGTCTGCATCATCCACAGATTTCAGTCCGATCCGGATTCGCCCGGACGCCCGACCGAAACCGGACCGCCCACGGACGATCAAACCGACCAGTCAACGAAAAAGGGCGGCTCGTGAGAGCCGCCCTTTCCGTATCCTTGGGACGTGAAGTCCTACCAGACGCGCCAGTTCAGACCGACGTTGAAGCGACGACCGTAGGGGTCGAAGTTCGAGTAGAGGGTCGTGCCCAGCCACGGCGCCTGCTCGGCGTCGAAGACGTTGGTGACGCCGGCGCGCAGGGTGACGTCATCCGTCAGGTCGTAACGGACGTTGAAGTCGTTACGGACGAAGTTGCCGCTTTCGCGATAGGCCAGGGGCTGGGTGTCCAGGTTGAGGATCAGGGTCCGCAGCTGGCTGATGTCTTGCGACGACTGCCAGTCGGCGATCCAGCTGACCGTCACGGTGTCGGTCGGCGCCCATTGCAGGGTCGAGGTGAAGCGAACGCGCGGGTAGAACAGCAGCGAGGAGTTCTCGGTGAAGGCGCCGGGGTTGGCGATATCGGTGAAGAACTTCTGCTCAATCAGCCAGGAACCGTTCAGCGAGTAGTTGAACTGACCCCAGTTGCGACCCAGCATTTCCTCGGTGTCGAACGAGTAGCGCGCCGTGAAGTCCAGGCCGCGAACGGTGCGCTTGGCGAAGTTCACCGAGCCCTGGATGAAGCCGCCGATCGGATCGCCATTGGGGGCGCCGACCTTGAAGGCCTCGGAGCGGAGAACCGCCGTCGTGCCGGCCGCAGCCGGGTTGTTGCGGAAGATGGTCGCGCAGGCTGCGGTGTTCAGGGCCGGACCGCTGACGCAGTTGGAGGCTGCAGCCGGGGCCGTCACCGCCGCGATCACATTGGTGATCTCGATCTCGTAGTAGTCGAGCACCAGGTCCAGGTTCGGGATGAACCGGGGCTGGAACACGGTCGAGAAGGTGAAGGAGTCCGACTCTTCAGGCTGAAGGAACGGGTTGCCGCCGTTCACCCCGGCGACGCCCGATGCGTACAGCGGGTTGTAGTCGTCGTCCGGGCTCGCCGTGGTCCCGGCGAAGTCGTAGGCCAGACCCTTGGCCGCGGCCAGCGTGGTGCAGTTGGCGATACGGTTGGCGCGGATATCGGCCGCGAGCGTGGCCGCCGTGATGTTGCGCGTATCGCAGGGGTCGGAGAAGGCATTCGAGAAGGTCTGGCTCTGCGGCGAGAAGTTCTCGCCCAGCGACGGAACCCGGATCGAGGAGTTGAAGCTGGTCTTGAACGCGATGTCGCTGACCGGGCGATAGACGAAGTTGATGCCGTAGACTTCGGTTTCGCCGACGGTGGAGTAGTCGGCGTAGCGGTACGAACCGCTCAGTTCGGCGTATTCACCCAGGAAGCTGTCGCGGATCAGCGGGATCGACAGTTCGGCGAAGGCTTCCTGCGAGTCGTAGGAGGCTTCCGGGAAGTCGGCACCGGTGTTCAGGAACAGGGCACGGTTTCCGGTGGTGGCCGAACGGCCGACACCCGAGGTGGTTTCCTTGCGATATTCCGCACCCAGGGCGACGCCGATGGCGCCGGCACCCCAGAAGTCCCACAGCTGGCCGGACACCGAAGCGATGGCGTCCTGCTGCTCGTTCATTTCCTCGACGGTGATGAAGGCCTTGACGTAGTCGAGGGCGGCTTCGCTCTGGTTGCCGGCACCGAAGACGTTCAACGCCTGGCACTCGGACACCGCAGCCCGGGCTTCCGGCGTCGAGTTGAGGAAGTCACCCACCGGCGAAGCGTAGTCGGGCAGGTTGATGGCAGGGTTCTGGGCCGTCAGCAGACGTGAACGACAGACAGCAGCCCCCGGAGTTCCGAGGACGCCGGCCGTGTCGATGACCGAGTCCGCAGCCAGGGCGAAGCGCAGGACGTCGACACCGTTTTCCTGGTTGGTGTTCTCGACCTTGCCGTAGGTGTAGGACAGATCCCAGTCGAAGTTCTTGACGAACAGGACGCTGTCGTAAGAGCCGTTCATGGCGACGACGTAGCGTTGCAGGTCACGCTGGTTGTCCTGGAAACGCTGGGGACCGAACATCCGGTGGTCGGCCCAGGCGCGAGCGGTCGTTGCACCGGTCGGAGTGCCGCCGGTCGTGTTGGTCGGAGCATTGTAGGTCACGACCGTATTGGCCGCCATGGCCGCCTTGACGTTGGCCGGCAGGAAGGCGTTGTCCGAATAGCGCATCCGGAACGACGAGGTGCCCAGGATCAGGTTCGAGGTGTTCGCCGCGTCGATATCGGCCAGATAGATGTCGAAGAACGTCGGCTGAGACGCGTCGATCGTGCTCTCGGTGATGTATTTGGCTTCAGCGTACAGGTTGATGCTGTCGGTGACGGCGAAGGTGCCGCCGACCTGATAACGCTGCGATTCCGAGGACGGGATGCGGTTCTCGGTGGCGAACAGGACGGGCGACTCGCCGTCGCCGCCGATCGTGAACGGCCGGCTGGCACCGGTGTTGCCGACGCGCTGGCCGAAGTTGGCCAGGCGAGCGGTCGTGCCGTCGAACCAGTAGGTCTTGGCCGGGTCGACCGAATAGCAGGCAGCGGCGTTGTAGGCCGAGCAGGTCTGGATCGGCACATTGGGCTCGTTGAGCGGGCTGGCCGGCTGGTTGTTCGCGATCGTCAGCGAACCCCACCGCGGGCGATCGAGACGACGCAGTTCGTTCGACGAGATGATGAGGTTGTCAATCTTGCCGTCGTCGTTGGGGCCGATGAGCGCCGAAGTCGGATCGGCGTCGAGGCCGAACAGGGTCGGCGAGCGGCGCAGCCAGTCGATGTCGGTCGACAGAACTTCGTCGATCTCTTCGTATTCGGCGTGGGCGTACAGGTTCAGGCGGTCGTCGAAGAAGTTCTGGCCGATGACGGCCGAGATGCGCTTCGATTCCTGGCCGTCCTGGTTGATCCAGGCGTAGTTGGCGTCGACTTCGAGGCCTTCGAAGTCCTTGCGCAGCACGAAGTTCAGCACGCCGGAGACGGCGTCAGCGCCGTAGACCGACGAGGCACCGCCGGTGACGATCTCGATGTTCTGGATCAGCAGGCGGGGAATGGTGTCGATGTCGACGGCCAGCGACCCGGCCTGCGAACCGACGTGACGGCGACCGTCAACCAGGGTCAGGGTACGGCCGGTGCCCAGCGAGCGCAGGTTCGGCAGCGACAGACCACCGTCGTTCAGGCCCGAGCCCGTGGTGTCCGAAGGCACGACCGAGTTCGACAGGGCCGGGATGGTGGCCAGATAGTCGATCACGGTCGACAGGCCGGTCTGCAGCAGTTGGTCCTGCGTGACCTGGATCAGCGGCGTCGGGGCCGTGGTCGGGTCGCGACGGATACGCGATCCGGTGACGACGACTTCTTCGACCTGGGTCTCTTCATCCTGAGCGGCCGGGGCCGTCTGGGCGAAGGCCGGAGCCGAGGCGGCGATCATGCCCGCGATGATCGTCGTGCCGAAGAGATACTTGCGCTTCAAAAGCATTTTGGAGGCCCCAACGTTAAAAACAGAATCGTGGCCCCGGAGAGTTGGACCACGCGCTGCTGTCGGGATTAGAGGAAAATGGCGGGGTCGCAACCATTGCGACCGCTTTGCGGCCACACTTCGGTCTGGATGTTACAATCGGGTCAC
>NZ_JBIIAY010000161.1:0-5454 GCF_044239655.1 Brevundimonas sp. | reverse complement strand
GCCGCAATGGTGACGTGAGGCAACAGGCAACAGGCAACGGGCAACAGTGAGGCCGGAACGGCAGTTGGCAGAGTGCTTCTGTTGCCTGTTGCCTGTTGCCTGCTGCCCGTTGCCTCTCTACAGCCACCCCTTCCGCCGGAACCACAGCAGCGGCGCAATGCCCGAGATCACCATGGCGAGGATGGCGAGCGGGTAGCCGTCGATCCAGCGCAGCTCCGGCATGTGGTCGAAATTCATGCCGTAGATGGCGCCGATCAGGGTGGGCGGCATCAGACAGGTCGTCGCTACCGAGAAGACCTTCACGATCGAGGACTGGTCGATGTTGATCAGACCCAATGCGGCGCTGAGCTGGAAATTGATCCCGGCCGCCACCGACTGGTTGTGCTGCAGCAGAGAGGCGGCGTCGCCGGACAGCGAGCGCAGGTGGTCGCGGGCGTCGAGGACGTGCTCGATCCGTTCGTCCAGCGACACATAGGCGAAGACCCGCGCCAGACCGGCCAGGCTCTGTTCGATGCGGGTGTTGACGATGTGGGCCCGGCCCAGCTTGCCGATCAGTCGGTGGAAGCCGACGGTCTTGCCCTCGGCGAAGACGTGGTTGGAGATGCCCTCCACCCGCTCGGCGTTGATCGACAGGATGTCGGACGCCCGGTCGATGATCGCCTCCATCAGGTGCAGGAACATGTCGGCGCCCGAGCCGCAAAGTTCGGGGTCGCGCTCGATCCGGTCGGCCAGGATGGCGAAGGGCTTGGGGTCGAAATAACGGATGGTGACCAGGGGACCGTGGGTCAGGACGAAGGTGACCGGGTCGGCGCTCGGCATGTCGTCGTCGCCGTTGTGGATGATGTCGGCGGTGACGTAGGTGGCACCGTTCTCACGGTACAGGCGGCTGGACGCCTCAAGCTCGGCCATCTCGGCGCGGGTCGGGATGGACAGGGACAGGGCCGCCTCGATGGCCTTGTCTTCCTCCAACGAGGGGTCGACGAGGTCGATCCAGATGGCGTCGTCGGGAAGGGTCCAGTCGGCCAGATCGGTCAGGACCGGATCGCAGGCGAGGCAGCCGGTGCGATAGACGCGGATCATGTGCGATCCCGCGTCAGGATCGAAGGATCAGGGCTGACCGGCGGAACCGCCGAGCGAGGCCGTCTGGACGGCTGCCTGCTGAGGCGCGTCGGCGCCGCCTTTGTAGATGAATCCGTAGGTGGGATAGACGGTCGTGCCCAGGTCATGGATCGGGTTGTACCAGACCTTGACCTGGCTCCAATCATTGCGGCCCGAAACATCGACGACGGTGACGTTTTCCTCGACGCGACCGCGGCTGCCGCCCCAGTTGGCGTGCGTCACCTGGACGACGCGGTCGGTCAGGACGTTGGAGATGACGGCGACATGGCCCCGGCTCATCCGGCCCTCGGGACGGAAGACGAGGACGGCACCGGTTTCGGGCGCGTGGCCGGTGCGGAATTTGGAGGAGGCCTGGCTCCACCAGGTCCAGGCGTCGCCGAAGATGTTGATGCCCGAGAACATCCGCGCGAAGGTCACGCACTGCCAGTAGGGGCTGTCTGCAGAGGCGGTGGCGGGAGCGCCGACCGCACCAAATCCGAGACAGGCCGCAACCACGGCGGCAGCAATGCGTTTCTTCATGCTGGTTTTGTGTCCGATTGTTACGCCCGCACTATCCTTAACCGGGACTCGCGCGGCGGGGGAAGCCCTTGATTAGGCGGGCTGGTGCGCGTTCTTGTCGCGGTTGACGGCGTTGGGCCGCTTCGCCGCCCAGGCCCGGATCGCCCGCCGTGACGGGTATTCGACCAGGTGATAGGCCACCGCCGCGACCACCGGCAAAGCCGCCAGAACCGCCAGCCACACAAAAAGTTGAAGATGCTTGTCGGGGGCGTTCGTCGCCTTGGCGGCCAGGTTCACGGCCAGCAACTGCCAGGGCACCAGCACCATATAGACGGCGTAGCTGATCTCTCCGAGGTAGACGGCGGGCTTTGACGCCAGCCAGCCGGCGCGGGCATTGGGCAGGCTGGCCAGCGACAGGATCAGCAGGCCGGCGAGGGCGACGATGAAGCCGTCCCAGACATTCAGGGCGGCCGCGCCGATCAGGGCCGCGGTCGAGGCCAGGGCGATCAGGCCGGGAGCCGGCAGCGGGGCCTTGCGATAGGCGAGGTACAGGGCACAGCCGTAGGCAAAGCAGGGCACGATGCGCAGCGCCCCCCACTGGAAGGTCGCCTCGGTCAGGGGAAAGCCCGCGACGGCGTTGAAGCCGACGTAGAGGGCCGCGATCAGGGCCAGGGCCCCGCCGATGGCGACGCCGGGGATGTGGCGCAGCTTCCAGGCCACGAAGGCGAAGGCCGGGAACAGCAGATAGGCGAACCACTCGGCCGAGATCGACCAGGAGCGGTGGTTCCACCCCGCCTCGGGCGACAGGCCCCAGGCGTGGACCATGGCGATGTTGGCCGGGAGTGCAGCCCAGCTGATGACATTGCCGTCGATGCTCATGCCCGCGAACAGGGCGGCGGCACCGAGGGCTCCGACACCTACCAGGGTCGCGATATGCAGGGGATAGACCCGGGCCACCCGGGCCCACAGGAAGTCGCGATAGCTGAAACGCTTCTCGCCGTGCGCGGCCAGATAGACGTGGCACAGGATGAAGCCGCTGAGGACGAAGAACAGCTCGACGCCGAGGTATCCCTTGGCCACCAGGTCGGGCCGGAAACCCACCGCCAGATTGTCCCACAGGGCGTAGACGGCGACCCACATGGCGGCGACGAAACGAAGCGCGGTCAGGGAGCGGAGGTCGGCCGGGGCCGCTGGGGCGAGCTGTGTCATGCGCACACTGTAGGAGCCACACGCTTTGAGAACCGTTAAGGCGAGGCCATGAGCACGATGATTCCCCTCGACGACCTGATCTCAGCCGCCGCCGACAAGGCCGGACTGACCCCGGAACAGGGCCGCGCGGCTCTGGTGGCCGCCCTTGGACTGCTGGACAAGCACGCCGAACCCGAAGCGATGGCGGCGGTCTATGCGGCCGTTTCGGGCGCTCGAGAGGCTGCCCAGTCCGACGAGGCGAAGCCGCCGCGTGGGGGACTGATGGGTGGACTGATGAAGAGCGCCGGGGGGCTGTCGGGCAAGGCGATCGCCGACGCCATGGCCGTGCTGGGGCGGCTTGAGAAGATCGGTGTCGGGCGTGACGAACTGAAGCGGCTGCTGCCCGCCGCGCGCAACCGGCTGCGGGCCGTGACGGGGGCGGACCCCCTCGGTGAGGCGGTGAAGACCGTGCCGGGGGTAGGTGCCCTGCTGGGCGGCTAGGCCGGCGGCTGGGCCTCCAGCGCGGCCCTGGAGCCCGCGCAGCCGTTCAGGGAGATGTCGCCCAGCTTGACCATCGCGGTCAGGGGATAGGTGCGGTCGCTCATACCGTCCGAGCATTCGGTGGCGATCAGGGTGATCTCGATCGGCTCGTCCCCGACGGTCGAGGCATAGACGGCGGTCGTGCCCTGGAGCGTCGGACCGGGGTTGTCGCCCGTCCGGGGCGGCCCCTCGGGGTCGGTATAGGTGATCGCCGAGGCGGTGATCTCTATGCCCCAGAAGGGTTCGGTGCCCAGCGCCTGTACCGGCTGGTTGAGATCGACACCGACGAGGGCGGCGGGGGCCGGCGCGGGGGTCGGCGCGGACGCAGGCTGCGGCACCGGCTCCGAACAGGCGGCGATGGCGAGAAGGGCGACGAGGCTCGCGGCGGCGATGGGGCGCATGGGGCTTGTCCTTGAGGGCTTGAGCCATGGTGACGGCGGAAGCGCGTGCGTTCAAGCCGCCGTCGCGTTCGCCGGGCTCGGCACCTAAGGTTCGGCCATGGCGATTCGACCTTCCCCACCGACGCGACCGAAGGCGTTCGAGTTCTTCGCAGGCGGTGGGCTGGCGGGGATCGGGCTGGCGGCCGGGGGGCGGGGGTTCCAGACGACCTTCGCCAACGACCTGTCACCGATGAAGGCGCGGGCGTTTCGCGACAATCATCCGGACGTGCCGCTGCAAGAGGGTGACGTCTGGGACCTGTCGGTCGCGGACCTGCCGGGGACACCGGACCTGTGCTGGGCGTCTTCGCCGTGTCAGGACGTCAGCCTGGCGGGCGCACGGGGCGGGCTGGAGGCGCGGCGGTCGGGGGCCTTCTGGGGGTTCTGGCGGCTGATGCAGGGGCTGGACGCCGAGGGGCGCGGCCCGCGCATCGTGGTGGTCGAGAACGTGGTCGGCCTGCTGACCTCGGGCCAGGGGCGGGACTTCGCGGCCGTCTGCGGGGCCATGGTCGAGGCGGGCTATACCGTGGGGCCGCTGGAGGTCGATGCGGCAGCCTGGCTGCCCCAGTCGCGCCCCCGGCTGTTCATTGTTGGGATACGGGGCGTGAAGGGGGCGGAGGGGCCGAGGCCGGTCGCACCGTTTCATTCGCGGCGTCTGCTGACGGCCCATGCGAACCTGCCCGAAGCGGTGCGAGCGGCCTGGGCCTGGTGGCGGCTGGCCGAACCGCCCAGGCGGAATCTCGATCTGGCCGGTGTGCTGGAGCCGGACTCAGCGGTGGACTGGTTCGACGCGGCCCAGACCGAACGCTTGCTGGCCCTGACCGCGCCCCTGCACCGGGCGCGGCTGGAGGAAGCGGCGGCATCGGGCGAGCGGCGGGTCGCGGCGGCGTTCCGGCGGGTGCGGGTCGAGGCGGGCGTCAAGGTGCAGCGGCTGGAGGTCCGGCTGGACGGGCTGGCGGGGTGTCTGAGGACGCCGTCGGGGGGATCCTCACGCCAGTATGTGCTGGTCTGCGAGGCCGGTCCGGTGCGGGCGCGGCGGATGACCGGCCGTGAGGCCGCGCGGCTGATGGGGGTACCCGACGATTATCGCCTGCCGGGGAGCGAGAGCGGGGCGCTGACCCTGATGGGGGATGCCGTGGCGACACCGGTGGTGCGGGCGCTGACGGAGCAGTTGTTCCTGCCGGCGTTGGCGGGAGTTTAATCCTCCCCCTCCCGCCCCGGATCGAGGGAGTTGTCGACGCGGTCGTCCCAGCCGTCACGGTGGGAGCGGAAGGCGAGGCTCATCAGGCCCCAGGTCAGGCCGATGGTGCCGAGCACGCCCAGGGTCAGGGCGATCCAGCCGTGGATCGTCAACGGGCCACCGCCGATCAGGGTCCAGAACCCGGCGATGGCACCCGTTCCGGCTGCCGCGACGACCATGGCCAGCAGCAGGCGCAACAGAAAACGGACGGCAGGGTGATCCATGCCGTCCGTCGTATCAGATCGCGCGGGGCCTGTCGGCGGCCGCATGGTCGCGGTTCGGGGGTCGCGGCCCTACTTCTGGACCCAGGAACCCGAGGCGTTGCGGTACCACTGGCCGGCGGGGATGCGGGCCTGGATCAGGGTCTCGAACATCCGCACGCCCGCGACGTCGGCCGTGGTGCCGGCGCCGGCCGCGCTCTGGGCATAGGCG
>NZ_JBIIAY010000160.1:0-5482 GCF_044239655.1 Brevundimonas sp. | reverse complement strand
CTCTCTCTACGGTCACCGGGCGTCGCGCCCGGCGCTCCGCCGGCCCTTCCCATCGCTTCAGCGAGTGATCGCGTGAGGGCGAAGAGGCGTGTGCAGTGAGTGGTTAGTGGCTGGTGATTTGTGGTTGCCGAATCTGGCAGCGGGCTTCGCCGGCCGCCATGGGCGTGGCGTCGAGGATTCGACAACCACAAATC
The DNA here is from genome assembly GCF_044239655.1 of Brevundimonas sp. Classification (GTDB taxonomy): domain Bacteria; phylum Pseudomonadota; class Alphaproteobacteria; order Caulobacterales; family Caulobacteraceae; genus Brevundimonas. The sequence goes on along the minus strand of NZ_JBIIAY010000160.1, from coordinate 5,288 downwards.
ACGAACCACTAACCACCAGACACCACCACCCCTTTCGGCATTGACGCCGCCCGTCCGATCCCGCCCCATGCACGCCTTCATCCGAGGGGTCTCATGTCCAAATTCGTCGCCGGTCTCGCCGTCCTCCTGCTGACCTCGGTCGCCCTGCCGGCCTCGGCCCAGACCACGCCCACCATGGCTGCGGCGACCCCCGCGCCGGACCCCGCTCTCGCCACCCTGCTCACCGACTACGAAGCCTTCCTCAAGGCCAACGACCCCATCTCGGCGGGGTCCGAGGGCGATCAGGCGGCCAAGTCGAAACTGCCCGACCTGTCGCGTGCCGCCGAACTGGCTCGCAAGGCCCCGCTCGAGGCCTTTCTCGCCCGCGCCGAGGCCATTCCCACAACGGGCCTGTCGTCCGAGGACAGGCTGAACCGCGACTTCCTGGCCTGGGTGCTCAAACGGTCGATCGAATCGATCCAGTTCGACGATCGACGCCTGGCCTTCGACTCCGAAGGCGGGGTCGGCCAGACGGCCGCCTACGTCGCCTCGGGCACCCGGATCACGACGCGGGCCGATGCCGACGCCTGGATCGCCCGGCTGGAGGGCTTCGCCAAGCTCTATGACGACGGCCTGGCCAACGCACGTCGCGGACTGGAAACCGGCTTCACCCAGCCGAAATCTGTCGTCGAAAGCGTGCTCGTCACCCTGGGCAACGAGGTCGCCTATACGGCCGAGACCGAGCCCCTGATGAAGCCGTTCGCGACCCTGCCCGCGACCATCCCCGCCGAGGACCAGGCCGCCTACCGCGCCCGCGCCGCCGCCATCGTCGCCGACCGGATCGTGCCGCGCCGCCAGGCCTGGCTGGCCTTCGTCCGCGACGACTATCTGCCCGCCGCCACAGATGTCGTCGGCATCGGCTCGCGGCCGGGCGGCAAGGCCTACTACGCCTTCCAGGCCCGCTCCTATACGACCACCGACCTGACCCCGGACCAAATCCACCAGATCGGCCTGGACGAGGTCGCCCGCATCCGGGCCCGCATGGATGTCGAGATGCGCGCTTCGGGCTGGACCGGCGATTTCGCCGGCTTCCTGGCCCATCTGCGCACCGACCCGCGCTTCTATGCCAGCTCGCGCGAGGACATGATCGAGAAGGCGTCGGAGATGGCCAAGCGGGCCGACGGCGGCCTGCCGGCCCTGTTCCGCACCCTGCCGCGCCTGACCTACAATGTCCGGCCCGTGCCCCTGGACATAGAGGCCACCTATACCACCGGCCGCTACAACGGCGGGTCGCTGGCCGAGGGGGTGCCCGGAGGCTACATCGTCAACACCGGCAAGCTGGACCAGCGGCCTCTGTATGAACTGCCGGCCCTGACCCTGCACGAGGCGGTGCCCGGCCATCACCTCCAGATCGCCCTGCAACAGGAGGCGGCGGCCGGTCCCTATTTCCGGCGCAACGTCGATGTAACCGCCTTTACTGAAGGCTGGGGCCTTTATTCCGAGTTCCTCGGCGAGGAGATGGGCTTCTATCGCACGCCCGAGGAACGCTTCGGCCGCCTGTCCTACGAGATGTGGCGCGCCTGTCGCCTCGTCGCCGACACCGGCATGCACTGGATGGGCTGGACGGTGGACCGGGCCCGCGCCTGTTTCACCGACAACTCGGCCCTGGCCCCGCACAACATCGAGACCGAACTGCAACGCTACATCGGCTGGCCGGGCCAGGCCCTGGCCTACAAGATCGGCGAGATCCGGTTGCGGGCCATCCGAACGCGAGCGCAGGAGGCACTGGGCGACCGGTTCAACGTCCGCGACTTCCACGACGCCCTGCTCGTCGACGGCCCCCTGCCGCTTGACCTGCTGGACGCCCGCATGGACGCCTGGATCGCGGCCCAGGCGGCGAAATAGAGGAGGCTATTTCGGATCGGGCAGATCGACCCCGGCCAGTTTCCAGAAGAAGACCGAATGCCGCTTGAGCAGCAGGTCGAGCGTCTGATCCGGCCGGTCCGGGTCGCTGAGCGTCACCGCAAAGGTGTCGAGGTCGCGATAGCTGTAGCTCTTGCGAATGTCGTTTCCGGCGGTGTCTGCCCTCGGCGCAGGTTCACCGACCGCATCGGCGGCACGCGGTTCGCGGGCTTCGACCACCATGGCGGCGACGGCCTTGGGCGTGACCAGGGTATCGACCGCGCTGGAGATCAGGCTGGGGGCCAGCAGCATCCCCAGGCCGCCCAGCGCAGAGCCCCGGTCGCCCAGGTCACGGCGCATCTCGGCGACCAGACGGGCGTTCATCTCGTCCTTCATCGACTGGCGCAGGGCCGGGAAATCGACCTTGCGCTCCAGTGCCGCCTCGTCCCCCGCCTTGGCGGCCTCGACCAGCCCTCGCACCGCCAGCAGGGGCGAGACGAAATAGGCGATCAGGAAGGCACCGACGACGGCGACGACGAGGACGATGAGGGATTTGCGGTTCATGAATACTCCTGCGGCACCAACGCGGCCAAGCTTGGGCGGTTGCGATCAGGGCTGCGCCGACGTGGCTTCCGGCAACCCGACATGCACCAGCTTCCACTCGTAGGGCCCGCGTCGCTCGAAGGTGAAGACCGTCCGGGCCCCGCCGTCGTTCGTCACCGCCAGCCGGGTCCGGTTGACGGACCAGTAGATCGGCGTAGGCCATTTCGCATCCGCCGAGGTCGGAGGTTCGATCGCGGCACGGCCCTCGCCCCGGGTCAGCGCCGACAGGGCCCCCGGCGACAGATAGGCCTCGACGTCCGGCGCATCCGGGGCACGCGGCGTCACGGCCTGATCAAACTGGCGGCGCACGGCCCCGATCGGATCCTGGATGAAGGAGGGTGGCGGTGTCAGCGGCTCGGGCCGCCCGGACAACTGCGGCCTCAGCGACGCCCGGACGGCGTCATAGTCGATCAGCCTGGCCAGGCCCGCGACATCCCCCGCCTCCGCCGCCGCCCGGATGCCGAAGAAGCCAACCACCGGCGCGGCGAAGAAGGCCACGACCGCCGCCACCGCCGCCACGGCGATCAGGTTGACGATCAGCCGCTTGAACGACGGTGCATCCCGCCGCGCCGCCTTGCGCGCCGCATCCCGCGCCCAGACCGGGCCTTCATCGGTCGGCGGAGAAGAAGGGGTCAAGACGGGGGCTCCAGGATCAGGGCCGGAACGCTAGACGGAAATCCTGCCTCGACAAGGCCCCTTCCCCGAAATCGCGACTCGCGGGGCCGCATCGGCCGTCAATCGTTCGGACGGTCGGCGTCCCGCGCTCCCCGCAAGGCGGCTTCACGGCTAGGGGCTTCCCCGGCCGCGACGGACTTGCCGTCCTCGGCAATCAGCATCCAGGTCCAGCGATCGCCGTCCTGGCGCAGATGGACGGCCGATGACCCCTCGCCCGGACGGCTGTGCGGCATCGCGGTCGGCCCCGCAGGCTTTCCGTCGAGGGCCTCGATCATGGCGGCATCGAAAATCAACGCGACGACTCCTCACGAAGCAGAGGCAGGTCGTTCAGCGTGGGCTGAACGACCTGCTAGGCCCTGGCGCAATTCCCCACACCGGGGCTGTCTCGAACCGACGCTGTCACGCCGATCTGCCGTCTTGATAGCGGCTCTCCCCATCATGACCATGCCTGTGGGTCTCAAGCCGCCAGGCCCGGCCTCGTCGCGCGATGATTGCCTTGGCGGGAGAAACCACGATAGATTCGAGTATGAGTTGGGAGCGCCGCCGGGCGTCGAGACGCCTTGACCAGTGAAGCCATGGCCTGGGACACCGGGTCGCGTAACGGCGAAGAAACCTACGAACTCTATCGACAGAGCATGGCCGACCTGTACGCGGTCGAGGGCGTTCCGCCCGAGGCTCGCCCCAGCTTCTACAACACAACGGTCATGGCCCTGACGGCCGAAGGCGTCGTCGGTCGCGGACGATCCAGCGGCCAGATCATGCGACGCACCCGGCCCTATGTCGGCCGCTCGGCCATCGACGGGATCAACCTGCTGGTCAATATGGCGCCGCTGGTCGGAGACTGCGCCGGTCGCGACGTCCGCTCACGCCCGGGCGACGTCCAGATCCGGGATCTGTCGCGCGAAACCGTGTCCCGCGTCGCCAGCGTCGATGTCTACAGCCTGCTGATCCCGCGTCGATACGTCCCCGACATCCTGCTGCAACCCTCCGCCCACGGCACGGTGCTGGGGCGCAATACGCCTGCCGGACGATTGATCGCTGGCCATATCCGGATCCTGGGCAATCAGGTCGAGCGGCTGGGCGATGGCCACCGACGGGCCGGGCTGACGGCGGCCCTGGCCATGACCGCCCGCGCCCTCGGGGACACGCGTTCTCTCGATCCGGAAACCCGCGCCTCCCTGCGCCTGGGTCTGCGCTGGCGGGCCGAGCGCTGGATCCACGACCGGCTGCTGGATCCGGACCTCGACGCCGACACCGTGGCCAGGGCCTGCGGCGGGTCCCGGGCCACCCTCTATCGCGCGTTCGACCCTGACGGCGGCGTCCACCGCTTCATCCAGAAACGGCGTCTCGAACGCGCCCACATGACCCTGCACGAGGGCCGGCACCGGTCGGTCGCCGATATCGCCGAGGACCACGGCTTCCCCTCACAGTCCCACTTCAGCCGCGTGTTTCGGGAGGCCTTCGGCTATTCCCCGTCCGACGTCCGTCCGGGCCTGTCTCCCGACTTCCCCTTTCCACCCCGCAACGGGCGGATGAGGCATGACGTCGCCGTCGGATGGCTCAAGACCTTGGCCGCTTCACATTGACTACGGGCACGAAAACGCCCGCCGGAGCGAACTCCGGCGGGCGTCGATCTCGGAGGGCTGCGTTCAGTCTCAGCCGACGTTCGGCAGTTCGGCACGCAGGTTCTCGGCGACCTTGTCGAGGAAGCCCTCGGTGGTCAGCCAGCCCTGGGTGTCGCCGACCAGCAGCGCCAGATCCTTGGTCATGAAGCCGGCCTCGACGGTGTCGACGACGACCTTTTCCAGGGTCTCGGCGAAGGTGGCCAGCTCAGTATTGCCGTCCAGCTTGGCGCGGTGCTTGAAGCCGGCGGTCCAGGCGAAGATCGAGGCGATCGAGTTGGTCGAGGTGGCCTCGCCCTTCTGGTGCTGGCGATAGTGGCGGGTCACGGTGCCGTGGGCGGCCTCGGTCTCCAGCACCTTGCCGTCCGGCGTCATCAGGACCGAGGTCATCAGGCCCAGCGAGCCGAAGCCCTGGGCGACGATATCGGACTGGACGTCGCCGTCGTAGTTCTTGCACGCCCAGACGAAACCGCCCGACCACTTGATCGCGGCCGCGACCATGTCGTC
>NZ_JBIIAY010000159.1:0-5541 GCF_044239655.1 Brevundimonas sp. | reverse complement strand
CGCTCATCCGGCCCCATTCGACCGCCAGGAGGCCACAGGCTAGCAGGATCAGGGCCAGGAACCACAAGCCGCCGGCCCAGGTCGCCAGGACCGCAGCGGGAGCCAGCACGAAGGCCGACGCGGCTCTGAGGCCGATGTCGCCGACCTTGAGCGCCATCAGCCGGTCGCGAGCGCAGGCTGGGCCGTCGCAAGGCCGCCGAAGCGACGGTCGCGATTGCGGTACTGTTCGACGGCGTCGGTCAGGCCCGCGAGACCGTAGTCGGGCCAGAGCACGTCCTGGAACACCATCTCGGCATAGGCGGCTTCCCAGAGAAGGAAGTTCGATAGCCTCTGCTCGCCCGAGGTCCGGACGATCAGATCGACGGGCGGGCCGTCCACTGTGGACAGGCCCAGGCCCAGGGTTTCCTCGTCGAGCGGCCCGGTCGCCTCGCCCTTCAGCACGCGATCGATGTGACGCTGGGCGGCATCGACGATGTCGGCGCGGCCGCCGTAGTTGAAGGCCACCTGGAGCATGAAGCGGGTGTTGTGGGCGGTCTGGGCCTCGGCCCGCTCGATGATCTTGGCGATGTCGGTCGGCAGGCCGGTGCGACGGCCGAGAACGCGGACGCGGACACCCTCGCGGTCCAGCCGGTTCAGGTCGCTGGCCACATAGGAGCGGACCAGACCCATCAGGTCCGAGACCTCCTCGGCCGGACGACGCCAGTTCTCGGTCGAGAAGCCGAAGACGGTCAGGCACTGGATGCCGAGCGACGGCGCGGCCTGGACGGTGCGCTTCAACGCCTGGACGCCCTCTCGATGGCCCACGGCACGCGGCAGGCCGCGAGCCTGCGCCCAGCGACCGTTGCCGTCCATGATCAGCGCCACGTGCCGGGGACCGTCTGGCGATCCGGGCAGATCGGCGATTTGAGCCGTCATTTCAATCCTGTCTCGCCGAGGTCCGCAACTCAGACCTGCATGATCTCAACTTCCTTGGTTCTCAAGGTCTCGTCTATGCGCTTGATGGCCGCGTCGGTGTCCTTCTGGACCTCCGTCTCCATCTTCTTCTGCTCGTCCTGGCTGATTTCGCCTGCCTTTTCAGCCTTCTTCAGGTCATCGTTGGCATCGCGACGGACGTTGCGGACCGAAATCTTCTGCTGCTCGGCGTATTTTCCTGCCAGTTTGGCGAGGTCCTTGCGGCGCTCTTCGGTCAGGGGGGGCACCGGAATACGCAAGGTCTGACCGTCCACGATCGGGTTCAGGCCCAGGCCGGCGGCGCGAATCGCCTTCTCGACCGGGCCGACCATCGTCTTGTCCCAGACGCTGACCGAGATCATGCGAGGCTCGGGCACGCTGATGGCGGCGACGGCGTTCAGCGGCGAGTTGGAGCCATAGGCCTGGACCTGGACCGGATCCAGCAGGCCGGCGTTGGCGCGACCGGTCCGCAGGCCGGAGTATTCCTCCTTCAGGGAGGCGACCGCCTTGTCCATCTTCTCGCGGTAGATCTTCAGATCGGGCTTGGCCATGCGTGTCTCCTGTCGTCTCTGATCGTTTTACGCGTCGTCGCTGATGACGGTGAAGGTGCCCTGTCCGTTCAGGACCTTGCGCAGGGAATCCTCCTCGCGGATCGAGAAGACCACGATCGGGATCTTTGATTCCCGCATCAGGGCGATGGCGGCGGCGTCCATGACCTTGAGATTCTGGGTCAGGACGTCCTGATAGGTCAGGTGGTCGTAGCGGGTCGCCGACTTGTCCTTCTTGGGATCGGCCGAATAGACGCCGTCGACCGAGGTGCCCTTCAACAGGGCGTCGCAGTTCATCTCGGCGGCGCGCAGGGCGGCGGCGGTGTCGGTCGTGAAATAGGGATTGCCGGTGCCCGCGGCGAAGATGACCACGCGGCCTTTTTCAAGGTGCCGGACGGCGCGGCGGCGGATGTAGGGTTCGGCGATGGCGGCCATGGGGATGGCGCTCTGGACCCGGGTATAGACCCCGATCTTTTCCAGCGCGTTCTGCATGGCCAGGGCGTTCATGACGGTGGCCAGCATGCCCATATAGTCGGCGCTGGCCCGCTCCATGTCGGCGGCCGCCTTGGACAGGCCGCGGAAGATGTTGCCCCCGCCGATGACCAGACAGACCTCGGTGCCCGACTCGACGACCCGCTTCACGGCGGCGGCGACGCCGTCGACGGTCTTCATGTCGATGCCATAGCCCTGCTCGCCCATCAGGACCTCGCCCGAGACCTTGAGCAGGACGCGTTTGTATTTCGGGGCGTCGGTCATGGAGTTCTCGTTACGCGGAATCGGAGGCGGATCATAGAAAGGGCGCGTCCGGCTTCAAAGCCGAACGCGCCCCGATAGTCACGAACTAAGTGTGGTTACGCTTGCGGGGCCATCATCGAGGCGACCTCGGCGGCGAAGTCGGGGCCTTCGACCTTCTCGACGCCTTCACCCAGGGCCAGGCGTACGAAGCCGGCCAGGTGCAGGTTGGACGAGCCGAGTTCCTTGGCCGAATCCTTGACCAGCTGTTCGATGGTCACGTCGGGGTTCATGACGAAGGGCTGTTTGGTCAGCACGACGTCCTTCTGGAACTTGTTGATCTGGCCTTCCACGATCTTGGCGATCATGTTTTCCGGCTTGCCTTCTTCCTTGGCCTTTTCGGTCAGGACAGCGCGTTCTTTCTCGATGGCAGCGGGGTCCAGGTCGTCGGTGTTCAGCGACAGGGGCGCGGTCGCCGCGACATGCATGGCGATCTTGCGGCCCAGCTCGCGCAGGGCGGCCTTGTCGCCCTCACCTTCCAGGGCAACCAGAACGCCGATGCGGCCGAGGCCCGGCGACACGGCATTGTGGACGTAAGAGGCGACGACGCCTTCCGAGACCGACAGGCGGGCGGCGCGGCGCAGTTGCATGTTCTCGCCGATGGTGGCGATCATCTGGGTCACTTCGTCCTGGACGGTCTTGCCGTTCTCCAGCTCTGCGCCATGCAGGGCTTCGACGCTGTGGTGCTCCAGGCCCTTCTCGGCGAAGGACTTGGCGGCATTCTGGAACAGGTCGTTGCGCGCGACAAAGTCGGTTTCGGAGTTGAACTCGATGGCCGCGCCGATTTCGCCCTTGCCGTCTTCACGGCTGGCGACGGCCACGAGGCCCTCGGCGGCGACGCGGTCGGCCTTCTTGGCGGCCTTGGACAGGCCCTTGGCACGCAGCCAGTCGATCGCGGCGTTGATGTCGCCGTCGGTTTCCTGAAGCGCCTTCTTGCAGTCCATCATGCCGACGCCGGACTTGGCGCGAAGTTCCATGACGAGGGCGGCGGTGATCTCGGCCATTTCTGGTCTCCTGAGGTCTTCAATGCGGGAATGGCCGGGGTGTTATCCCGGCCTTATGTCAGTTTGACGGTGAGCCTGTGACCCACCCACCCCGGCGTCGGCCGGGATGGGTGGGAAAGCATCAGACTTAGGCCGTGGTCTCTTCGGTTTCGACGGCAGCCGGCTCTTCAGCAGGCATCTCTTCGCCCGAAGCGGCCAGCATTTCCTCGGCGACGGCTTCGGTGCCGGCGGGGGCGACGTCAGCGGCGACCGGGGCGGCAGCCTCGGCCAGCATCGGCTCGACCGGGTTCTCCGAAGCGCCCAGGTCGATGCCCGAGTTGGAGGCACCGGCGGCCAGGCCGTCCAGGACGGCGTCGGCGATCAGGTCGCAATAGGTCTGGATGGCGCGCGCGGCGTCGTCGTTGCCGGGGACCGGATAGGTGATGCCGTCCGGATCCGAGTTGGTGTCCAGGATGGCGATGACCGGGATGTTCAGCTTGCGGGCCTCAAGGATCGCGATCGCTTCCTTGTTGGTGTCGATCACGAACATGATGTCGGGGATCGAGCCCATGTCCTTGATGCCGCCGAGGGACAGTTCAAGCTTGTCCTTCTCGCGGTTCAGGTTGACCAGTTCCTTCTTGACCCGGCCTTCGCCGCCGCGCTCCAGGATGCCTTCCAGCTCGCGCAGGCGGGCGATCGAGCCCGACACGGTGCGCCAGTTGGTCAGGGTGCCGCCGAGCCAGCGGTGGTTCACATAGTACTGGGCGCAGCGCTTGGCGGCCTCGGCGACGGGATCCGATGCCTGGCGCTTGGTGCCGACGAACAGGACGCGACCGCCCTTGGCGGCGACGTCACGCACGGCCACCAGAGCCTGGTGGAACAGCGGCATCGTCTGCGACAGGTCGATGATGTGGATGTTGGAGCGCGAGCCGAAGATGTAGCGGTCCATCTTCGGGTTCCAGCGGTGCGTCTGGTGGCCGAAGTGGGCGCCTGCTTCGAGCAGGGTGCGCATGGAGAAGTCTGGCAGAGCCATGATTGGAAGTCCTTTTTCCGATTATTCCGCCGCAGACGGTGAAAGGATCAGATGATCCCTCGGAACGGAGCGTCCGGGATGTCTCCCCGGATCACGCCACGCCTGCGTGTGAAGTGGGCGGGCCTATAGGCTGGTTAGGCTCGGAAGGCAAGCTGGAACGACAAAGGGCGACCCCTACTTGGACCGCCCTCTTTAAGCTGGCTTAGCGTCGCAGGCCTACATCGCGTCGAGCGCTTTCTGGCTCTCGTCGCGGTGCATTGTGACCTTGGGGATCACCTCGGCAGCCAGACCGGCGAGACCCGGGGTTTCGGTGTGGTCCTTGAAGCCGTTGAGCAGGGTCAGGGCTTCGTTGTGGGCGGTGACCTGCTGGGTCAGCCAGACGCGGTCGAAGTCGGCGGTCGAGGCAGCGTTGAGATTGTCGAGCAGGCCCTGGCGGCGCTCATCGAGCGTGGTCGGCAGGGCTACGCCCGGCGCTTCGGCAGGGGCGATCGACTTGAGCCTGGCGGTCGAGGCGGTGTGATCGGTCGTGATCATGCCCGCCAGTTCCTTGACCTTGGCGTTAGACGATTTGGCGGTAGCGATCTTGGCCGCTTCGAGTTCGTACATGTCCGACATGGCCATGGCGGGGACGAAACCCGCGACGGTGTTGGCGCCGATCGTGGCAGCCGAAGTCTGGCCGACAACGCCGGACGCCGCGTCCTGGGTCGCATTGACGGCATCGCCGGTTCCGTCGGCGGCGTCGTTGGCGGTTTCCGAGTTGCAGGCTGCCAGAAGCGCAGCACAGGCCGCCCCGGCTAGGATGATCTTGATCATTTTGTCTCTCCCTGAGTTCCGTTTGAACCGGAAGAGAACGTGTTTGTTCCTGTGTCGGGAACCGGACCGAGGCGTCTAGGACGCTTGGCCTTCGGTCGTTTCGGTGTGCTGGAAATAGGGCTCGACCGGGCCTTGCAGCTTGACGGTCAGCGGGTTGCCCTTGCGATCGACGGCCTTGCCGACGGCGAGGCGGACCCAGCCTTCGGAGACGCAGTATTCCTCGACGTTGGTCTTTTCTTCGCCCTTGAAGCGGATGCCGACGCCGCGCGCCAGAAGGTCGGCGTCGTGGTGGGGGCTGTTTGGATTGACCGAGAGGCGGTCGGGGGGCGTGTCGGACATGGTGGGCCTTGCGGGCGAAACGTGAGGAGCGGCTCCATAGCCCCCCTCGCCCGCCCTGCCAACCGGACTTACTGAACCGACT
>NZ_JBIIAY010000053.1:0-20736 GCF_044239655.1 Brevundimonas sp. | reverse complement strand
CGGGGAACGGCGGTTGTAGAGGGGCGCGGGGGTGCCGTCGAGCGGTGCCGTTGACGCGCCGCGCCTCTTGCATCCCCCGGTCATCGGCCTACATTGAAAGCTCTTATGTTCACATTGAGCATAAGTCGGGAGGCGACGGAGTTCGCCGGAGGAAGACGGCGATGGCCGACGGCATGTTCGGACTTTCGGAAAGCACGCAACGCGCGACCGCGCCGGTGTGGGAGAAGGTCAAGTCGCATGTGACGCCGATCGAATGGCCGGCCCAGGCCGAGCTGATCGTCGAGATCAATCGGCTGAAGGCCGAACGCGACGCCGTCATCCTGGCACACAACTATATGACGCCAGAGATCTTTCACGGGGTCGGCGACTATGTCGGCGACAGCCTGGGCCTGGCCAAGGAGGCCGCGCGATCCAAGGCGAAGGTGATCGTCCAGGCGGGCGTCCACTTCATGGCCGAGACGTCCAAGATCCTGAGCCCTGACAAGACCGTGCTGATCCCCGACCTGAAGGCCGGCTGCTCGCTGGCCGAGGCGATCACGGGGGCGGACGTGCGGCTGATCAAGCAGCGCTATCCGGGCCTGCCGGTCGTCACCTATGTGAACACCACCGCCGATGTGAAGGCCGAGACCGACATCTGCTGCACATCCGCCAACGCCGTCCAGGTGGTGGAGTGGGCGGCGAAGGAATGGGGCGTCGATCGGGTCATCCTGATCCCCGACGAGTTCCTGGCGCGCAATGTGGCGGCGCAGACGAACGTCGGCATCATCGCGTGGAAGGGCCGCTGCATCGTGCATGAGCGGTTCACTGGCGAGGACATCCGGGAGATGCGGGCGGCCTATCCCGGCGCGGAAATCCTCGCCCACCCCGAATGCCCGGAAGACGTCCTGTCGGCCGCCGACTTCGCCGGATCGACGGCGGCGATGACCGACTATGTGATGGCGAAAAAGCCGAAACAGGTGGTGCTGATCACCGAATGCTCGATGGCGTCGAACATCAAGGGCGACGTGCCCGAGGTCGACTTCATCGGTCCGTGCAACATGTGCCCCTATATGAAGCGGATCACGCTGGAGAACATCCGCGACTGCCTGTTGCACATGCAGTTCGAGGTGACGGTGCCGGAAGACATGATCGTCAAGGCGGCCCTGGCCGTCCAGCGCATGATCGACCTGCCGCCACCCGCGATCCCGGCGCGGTACGACCTGGTGAAGGCGAAGCACCATGTCGCCGTGGAGCTGATCTGATGAGCCCAATCGCCCTGCCAAATGTCGCTCCGACCCGGCAACCTTCACTTGTAAGAATTCGCTTGATCGCCCAGACTCGACTGGATGAAAAAGGCCCGCTCACGCAAAAACGTTCTCGAAGCTGCTGGAGCGGCCGAAGCACTCTCGATCGCCGTTGCGTCCGGAGTTTCAGTGGCTGTCTTCCTTTTCGCCCCCACAGGGATCGCCGCAGTTCTGGTAGCGGTCGGATTGCAGAGTCCGCCGCTCATAATCAGGGCGGCTCCAGCCATCTTCGCCTTCTGTGCGCTCGTTGGCGCACTGGCGGCACTGATCCGATTTCTGGCGTGGCTATTCGGACCACGTCGGGCAAACTCGAGGTCATCTGGCCAGAACAGCTAGACGCGACCGGCGTCTTTGATTGCCGAAAGAACGCAGGATATGAGTAACACGGGCCCTTGGGGCGCTCGGGATGGCTCCAGTCCCCCGGCCTCTGAACCGTCGCGCGAAGTCAAATCCTGGCGGCTCGGGCCCATCGGGGTGCGGGTCGAAAAGGCCCAGGCACCGGTGGGAGATGTCGCGCCGCTCGACAAGGGACAGCACCCCGTCTGGGCCATCGTGTCCACGGCCCTGCTGGCGGGGTTCATCTGGTTCGTGAGCGGCAGCTGGATCGTTGCTCTGGCGGTGATCGTCGGCCTGTTCGTACATGAGTACGGCCATGTGCTGGCCATGAACCGGTACGGCATGGGGCCGGCGCGGATCTATGTGGTGCCCTTCTTCGGCGGCTATGCGCGGGGCCAGCGGCCACCGCAGAGCCAGTGGGACGGGGTCAAGATGTCCCTGGCCGGGCCGCTGTTCGGCCTGCTCGCAGCCGTTCCCTTCTTCGGCATCTTCGCGCTGACTCGGCAACCTGACTGGCTGGTCGGGGCCTTCGCCATCGCCATGGTCAATCTGATCAACCTGGCCCCGGCCCCGCCGCTGGACGGGTCGCGGGCGCTCGGGCCGGTCATGGCCAAGGTTCATCCCGGTCTGGACAAGATCGCCCTGGTCATCGTCGGACTGGTGGGCGTCGCCTGGGGTCTGCTGAACGGCTTCTATTTCCTGGCCATCGTGCTGGGCATCGCCGTGGTCGGGACGCTGAAGCGCGGCCTGTCGCAGGAAGGCGGGCGGGTGCTGACCGTCCGCGAGGCCTGGTTCAGCGTCGGTCTGTTTCTGGCCAGTCTGGCGGCCTGCGCGGCCGTGGCCGTGGCGGCCCTGACGCCGCTGGCGGGGTCGATCGAGGGATCGCTCGCGTTTGGCCTGAACTATCTGGGCTTCACGCGATGAGCCGCCTTCATCACGACGGTCCCCTGATCATCGGCGGGGGACTGGCCGGGCTTTCGGCCGCGCTGGAGTCCGCGCCGGCCCGGGTTCTGGTCGTGTCGCCGACGCCCCTGCTGGAAGCGGCGTCCAGCGCCTGGGCTCAGGGAGGAGTGGCGGCAGCGCTTTCGCCATCGGATGCCCCGGCCCTGCACCTGAAGGACACCGAGGCGGCGGGTGCCGGTCTGGTCGATCACCATGCGGCCGAGGTGCTGACCGACGACGGGCGGGCGACCGTGGAGTGGCTGGCGGCGCTGGGCGCGCCCTTCGACCGCGAGGCCGACGGCGGGTTTTCCGTGTCGCGCGAGGCGGCGCATTCGATGGCGCGGGTGGCACGGGTCGGCGGCGACGGGGCGGGGCGAGCCATCCTGTCGGCCCTGGCCATCGCGGCGCGGGCGGCAGAGCACATCACGGTCTGGGAAGACGGTCGGCTGACCGGGCTGATCCAGGATGCCGGCGGCCGGGTGGTCGGGGCGGTGATCGAACGGGGCGGTGACCGGGTCGAAGTCCTGGCGACGGCCGTGGTGCTGGCCACGGGCGGTGCAGGCGGGTTGTTCGGTGAAACGACGACCCCACGGGCCCTGCTGGGCGAGGGGCTAGGCCTGGCCTGGCTGGCGGGGGCGGAAATCCTCGATCCCGAGTTCGTGCAGTTTCATCCGACCGCGATCGACGTCGGCCTGGATCCCATGCCTCTGGCGACCGAGGCATTGCGGGGTGACGGGGCGCGGCTGATCGACCGGGACGGTGCATTCATTCTCGGCCCGGCCGCGGATGCCGATCTGGCCCCGCGCGACGTGGTAGCGCGAGCCGTCCATCAGGCAAGGGCCGAGGGCCGAGGGGCCTTCCTCGACGCGCGGACGGCCATCGGGGATCACTTCCCGCAGGCGTTTCCGGCGGTGTTCGCCAGCTGTATTGCGGCGGGGCTGGACCCGCGCGTCCAGCCGATCCCCGTGGCTCCGGCGGCCCACTATCACATGGGCGGGATCGCCGCCGATCCCGAGGGCCGGACCAGCCTGAAGGGGTTGTTCGCGGTCGGCGAATGCGCCGCGACCGGGGTGCATGGGGCCAACCGGCTGGCGTCCAACTCCCTGCTGGAGGCCGCAGCCTTCGGGCGGCGGACCGGGCGGATGGCGGCGGCGGAAACGGTCGGAGGAACGCCTGTCGGCGCGACGCCGGCGATGGCCCATCTCCCCGCTGAAGCCCTGCTCGAACTTCGCAAGGCGATGAGTGCAGAGGCAGGCGTCGTGCGCAACGCGGCGGGACTGACGCGACTTCTGGCGCGCATCGACGGAATTGAGGCCGCGCATGGATCGGCCCTGCCGCTCGTGGTCTCGCGCCTCATCGCCGAGGCGGCTCTGGAGCGGCGCGAGAGCCGGGGCGGGCACTATCGGTCGGACGTCACCGAGACCTTCACAACGGCGCGACACACGCGCCTCGTAAAGCCGGAGGTTGAATCTGCCTTGCCTCGCGCGGCGGGTTGGGCATAGTCCCGACCATGGCTGACCGGCACAACATTCTGGGCGTGGCGGAAGGGATGAGACCCTTTCTGTTCGACTTCGACGACTATGAGCGGATGGACCATGCCGGTGTGTTTGCGGACCAGCACGGCCGGGTCGAACTGATCGAAGGGGTGATCGTCCATATGGCACCGCAGGGTTTCGACCACACCAATGTGACCAGTGATCTGACGGTGGGTCTCGGGATCGCCGTGCGAGGCCTGACGGAATCTGGTTTCAAGGTTCTGACCCAAGGCACGCTCAGGATCGGGAACCACAGCGCGCCAGAGCCCGATGTGTTCGTCGTCCGCAGGACCGAACGAAAGAAATATTACGAAGCGGCCGATGCCGTGCTGGTGGTCGAGGTGTCGATCTCCACCGCCGACGCGGACAAGACGGTCAAGGCACCGCTCTATGCGCGGGCGGGCATTCCTGAACTGTGGATCGTCGAGCCGGAACAGGCGTCGGTGACGGTCTATCGTGGTCCCCGTGCCGACGGCGAATGGGCCGACATCCAGACCGTGACCGGGGGCACTGTCAGCCCGCTGTTTGCGCCCCAGATCGAGATCGTCCTCGCCGACCTGTTTCCTGCCGCATGATCCGCCAGCTTCCCGACATCATGATCGATCCGGTCGTGCGCATGGCCCTGGCCGAGGATCTGGGTCGGGCGGGCGATGTGACGGCTCAGGCCTGTATCCCGGCGGGGTCGCGGATGCGGGCCATCGTCGGGGCGAGGAAGCCGGGCGTCCTGGCCGGGATGGGCTGCATGCGGCTGGCGGTGCTGGCGATTGACCCGGCGGCGACCGTCACCGAGCATGTCGCCGATGGCGAGGCGTTCGAGGCGGGCACGGCCCTGGCCGAGATCGAGGGCGATGCGCGGGCCCTGTTGTCGGCCGAGCGGACCGGGCTGAACCTGCTGGGCCGGCTCAGCGGGATCGCCACCCTGACGCGGGACTATGTCCGGGCCGTCGAGGGCACCAAGGCGCGGATCGCGGATACGAGGAAGACCACGCCGGGCCTGCGGGCGCTTGAAAAGCATGCGGTGGTCTGTGGCGGCGGGATCAACCACCGTTTCGGCCTGGATGACGCCATCCTGATCAAAGACAACCACGTCGTGGTCTGCGGCGGGGTCGAACCGGCGGTGACGCGGGCCCGGGCCATGGCCGGCCATCTGATGAAGATCGAGCTGGAGGTCGATGGACTGGCCCAGCTGGATCAGGCGCTGGCCCTGGTCGATCAGGGGCGTGGTCCCGATGTCGTCATGCTGGATAATTTCAGCCTGGAGATGCTGCGCGACGCGGTGGCGCGGACGGCGGGTCGGGTGACGCTGGAGGCCTCGGGCGGGGTCAATCTGACGACCGTCGGGGCCATCGCCCGAACCGGTGTGGATGTCATCTCGGTCGGTGGCCTGACCCATTCGGCGAGCGTGCTGGACATCGGTCTCGACGCCGTCTGAAGACCGGCGGTCTGGAACAGGGGCCGGGGCTGCGGGTTGTCCGTGCCGACGCATGGAGCCCCGGAATGATCAGAACCCCGAAGATATCAAAGGAACGCCGCCATCCGGCGGGTCGGGATCGTTCGTCGGCCGGGGAAGCGAACCGCGTCAGCCACCCTGATCCACTCGGGCATGCCGAACAAGCTCGGCCGCGCGATGCAGACCCCAATCCTGAACCCAATAGCCGCTACGGCGATCTGTTGCGGAACATGACGGCCCGGTGGCGGGTCCATCAGCGCTGACGGCAGGCTGACTGCGCTCAGGCCGAGGGCGAGGCGGTCGGGGCCAGGGCGGCCGAGGTCACCGGAGCCGGCGGTGTCGGTGCAGGGGCGACCTCGACGCGGGGCTCGGGGGCCGGCGTCGCAGGCTCGGGCGCAGCGCGGCCTTCCTGGGCCAGAAGCGCCTGATAGGCGACGGCCTGACCGACCTGACGCGCGGTGTCGGCGGGGTTCAGGCTGGCCTGCATCAGCTGCGAACGATCCCCGGCCAGCGACGGGCGGGCGGCATAGCTGAAGGCCGCGCTGGATCCCGAACGGCCGCCGAAGCGATAGAACAGGTGCTGGCCCACCTGACCCACCCGGATCAGAGAGTTGCGCCAGCCGGGCGAAACGCCGGTGGTGTGGAAATGGGTCGCATTGCCGACGGCGGCATAGACGGTGCCGGACAGGGCCTTTGACGCCACGTCGCGGGCGCGGTTCCAGGCCGCCGGATTGACCCGGCCGCGCATCGATCCGTCGCAGGTGAAGCTGAACTGGCAACCGGTGCGACGACCGGCCCCCTGGAAGACGACGCCACAGACGCTGTTGGGGAAGGCCGAGTGGCGGGCGCGATTGAGGACGACCTGGGCCACGGCCTGCATCCCGTCCGAACCCTCGCCACGCGCTTCGTAATAGGCGGCCTGGGTCAGGCATTCGAGATCGCGCGAGGCGTCCAGCGCATTGCCGAGGCGGAACGGGCGGGCCGCATCAGTGGTCAGGCTGACCCGGCGCAGGGCGGTCTCCGCGGGCACGCCGCGCAGCTGTTCCAGGCGGGCGGTCAGCAGGGCGGCCTGGCGGTCGCGCTGGGCGGCACCGGCGACGGTGTAAGGATCATGTCGGCGCGCAATCGTCAGGGCGCTGTCGTCCAGGCCCCCGGCGGCGGCGGCCAGGGCCTCTTCGGTGAAGCCGGCGGAGGTGGCACCGTCCAGGCGTTCGGCCTGGGCCCGGAGTGTCGTCGATTTGGCCACCGACCCGCCCAGATAGGCGCACCCGATCACAAGACCCATCAAAGCTCCGAACAGCGCCGCTGCGGTCGCCGGCCGGATTCGGGCCTTGCGATCGAAGGGTGCGTCGGTCAGCACGGATGGGTCCTGAAACAAAGGCGTCGTCCTGTTCAGCAGGGCGAGAAACGCAGCCCCCGGGCAGATCACGCGAAGCCAAGGCACGAGCCCCGGACACGCGGAAACTCGACGATCAGCGTTAGGGCCGACCGACGAGGCCGCGCCTTAAGCCACCCATTTATGGCCTCAATGTGTTTGATTCGCAAGGAAGCGGTGCGGCGCAGCAATTTCAGGCCCCATCAGTGCATCCGATCCAAGATGTTCGAGACGGCCAGAGTGAATGCATCAGTCCGAATGACCGATACTGTATTGGCATTGCTCTGATCAACTCAGGGTATCGCCGTGGGTCGGATGATCAACTCTCGCCCTTCGGATATGTTGTCTTCGGCGGTTGGCGCAGGATAGGGGTTGCTGTGGCTTTCAGGCGACGGAACCGTCTCCGGAACGCCACGTTGAAGCGGGACCATTCAGGGAGACCCTCCATGCAACGTCCCATCCTGTACGCCACCCTCTTCGCCGGTGCCGCCGTTCTGGCCGCCTGTGGCCATACGATCGAACAGAAGGCCGCGACCGGCGCGGTAGCCGGTGCCATCGTGGGCGGACCTGTCGGGGCGGCCGTCGGCGGGGCTGCGGGCGCTGCGATAGGTCAGGCCCAGAAGCCCAACCGATAGCCGGCCCTTCAAAACGGGTAAACGGCACCCATATGGGTCAAGGCCGTCGGTTGAGGCGTGCTTTCGCGATGACGGCCGGCCTCATAGGGGCCTGACTTGTCGTTTAGCGGACGGCAAACCTTGATTTTCGGCCCGGTTTCCGCTTTGCCAGCGCCCCGGGCCGTGTGAGCCACGCCTGACACCCTCTGCGATCCGCCGCATCCGCCGCCGGTCGCTCCATTGATCTGACCAAGGACGCCCGACCCTACGCATGAGAGACCTCAAACAAACCGGCTTCAGCGATCGCATCAGCACTCAGCAGGAGGCCAAGAAGGCCCTTCTGGCCAAGTTCAAGCCGAAGCCCGCCGCGCCCGACCCCGAATTCGAGAAGCTCGCCCTCAAGCGCGCCGAGGAAAAGGAAGCGCTTCGTCAGCAGCATGAACTGGCCAAGGCCGAGCAGCGCCGCGAGAAGGCCGAGAAGGAAGCCGCGCGTCTGGCCGCCGAGGCCGCGTCCCAGGAAGCGGTCGATGCCGAGAAGCGCGCCGCCCGCAAGGAGCGCAAGCAGCTGACCAAGGAAGAACAGAAGGCCGCCCGCGACGCCCGTTACGCCGCCCGCAAGGCGCGTCGCTAGACGTTCAGTCCCGGATTGTCGGGAACTCAGTCTAGCTGTGTGCACACACCGGGATGGATTATGGGACAAGTTCTCCATGGCTGCGCCACGACCACGCACGCTTTCCGAGCGGCGATACAGCGATCGAAGGCTTAGGTCGCGGAGATCGCCGCGCCGTATGGACCAAACCGCAAGATTGTCAGGAAGCGGAAAGGGCGACACTTCGTCTTCGGGCGCGAGACCTTCAAGGCCATCTGCAAAGCCTGGACAGATCAACCCAGCCGCTTCGGGCGAATGCCAGAACACCTCACATCGGACTGAACATCTAGGTCAGCGGCGGCCCGCGTCGATGAAGGCCTTGATCGACGGATAGGTCGGCGGCGTGCCCCGGGCCCCTTCGCAGGCCACGGTGGCGATATAGCTGTCGAGAGAGTTCTCGTCGTAGGGCGTGAAGTCCTCGCCGAGCTCGTACCGCCCGGTCACGGCACCCGCCGCGTCATGCTCCGTCTCGGCCAGGGCGCGGGACTGTTTGGCGCGGCATTTGAACTCCATCTCGACGGTGATGTGGCTCTGGTCGCCGGCCACTTCCGCGCTGAGCGGGACGCGGGCCAGGGTGATCGAGGTCATGTCGCCCGTGAGCTTCAGGCTGGACACATCGACCATGTAGACGCGGGTGGCGCTGCGCGACACCGCGTTCCAGTCCTCGCCCGCAGGTGCGGCCGGCGCCTCCTGTGCCGGGGCAGGCGCAGCGGGCGGCGGCGTTTCCTGCGCGAAGGCAGGGCCGGCCGCCAAGGCTGCGAGCGTGGCGATGATGACGGATGTGGATCGCATGGATGTTTCCCCTGACGCCCCTGTCGTTGTGGCGATATCATCAGCGTGCGGCCCGGTTGGCAAGCGCAACGATGGCTGCGCGACTTCCGCCACGATCGCGCGTTAGGGGCCTTGATATGACCCGCCTGTTCCTTGCCCTTCTTGCGATCCTGACGCTGGTTCCCGTCCTGGCCCGGGCACAGACGGCGGACGCACCCTTCCAGTCGGACCGGATCGTGGTGACGGTCCAGGGTCAGGGGCCCGACGTCATCCTGATTCCCGGCCTGGCCTCGACCAGCGAGGTGTGGCGCCGGACGGCCGACCGGCTGGATGACCGGTACCGGGTGCATCTGGTTTCGATCCGGGGCTTCGGCGACATCGCCCCGGCGGGCAATGCGCAGGGCGCGGTGATCGGTCCGACGGCGAACGAGGTCCGTCGCTATGTCGCCGACCGGCGCCTCGACCGGCCGGCCGTCGTCGGCCATTCGCTGGGCGGGCTGGTCGCGCTCAGGATGGCGGCGGACGGGGGTGACCGGATCGGACGGGTCATGGTGGTGGATGCCGCCCCCTTCTTTCCGGCCCTGATCAGTCCGGGGGCCACGGTCGGCGATGTCGAGCCTCTCGCCCGGATCGCCTATCAGGCGCTGACGTTTCTCGGCGACGAGGCGCTGCGGATGCAGGGCACGGCGATCGGCGACCAGCTGGGCGGGGCGTCCGACAGTCTGTTCAACTCGGTCGGCTGGCAGGGCGGCGACCGCCGAACCCTGGCGCAGGGCCTGTATGAGGTCATGACCACCGACCTTCGCGCCCGCCTGCCGACCGTCCGGGCCCCGGTCACCGTGGTCTATGGCTGGAGCCCCGACGACGCCTCGCCCCGCGCCCGTGTCGACCGCCTGTTCCGGGACAGCTACCGCAACCTGCCCCGTCCTGCCCGGTTCGAGCCTATCGAGGGCGCCGAACATATGGTCATGATCGATCAGCCCGCCCGTTTCATGGCGGCCCTCAACCGGTTCCTTCAGTAAGGGCGGCAAGTACCGCCTTTCCATACCGTTCGACCTTCGACTGACCGACGCCGGATAGGGCGGCCAGGGCGTCGAGATCGCGGGGCTGGCGGGTGGCGATCTCGAGCAGGGTCTTGTCCTGGAAGATGACGTAGGGCGGGACGTGCTGTTCGGACGCGCGGTCGCGGCGCCAGGCGCGAAGGGTCTCGAACCGGGCGCGGACGTCGGCGTCGAGGGTTTCGAGCGCGGCGTTGCGATCGTTCCGAACGCGGCCGGCGCGTGGATTGCCCGACCGGGTCGAGGCGTCGAATCCGGCGGGGGCGCGGCGCACCTCGATCGTCCGTTCCCCCCGATAGACGGCCCGCACGGCATCTGGGTCGCCCAGCCCCAGCAGGGGCTTGCCGTCGTTGGGGTCCTCCAGCAGCAGGCCCTCGAACAGCAGGTGGTCGATGATGTCCCGCCAGCTGTTCGGAGACGTATCCTTGCCGATGCCCCAGGTGGACAGGGCGGCTTCCCAGGGCTGGACCTCCTTCGTCTTGCCCAGCAGGTGATCGACGACCCGACCGCGCCCGAACCGGCCGCCCAGACGCTGGACCGCCGCCAGGGCCTTCTGGGCCGGGATGGAGGCGTCGAACATCAGGGGCGGGTCGGCACAGACGTCGCAGACGCCGCAGGGTTCGGCCCCGGCCTCTCCGAAATAGCGGCGCACCGCCTGGGGCCGACAGATCGCGCCGTCCAGCATGGCGAACAGGCGGCGCGCCTTTTGCGTCTGGACCGCCTTGACCTCCTCGGCCATGGGGCGGCCTTCCAGCCGTTTCAGGGTCCAGGCGATGTCCGAGGGGCCGTACAGGGTGATGCCCTCGGCCGGTTCGCCGTCGCGCCCGGCCCGGCCGATCTCCTGCCAGTAGGCCTCAAGGCTGCCCGGCGGATCGGCGTGGATGACGAAGCGGACGTCGGCCTTGTCGACCCCCATGCCGAAGGCGATGGTCGCCACCATGACCGCGCCGTCCTCGGCCAGGAACCGCTCAAGCCGCCGGTCCCGCTCGCGGTTATCCATGCCGGCGTGATAGGCGATGGCGTTGGTGCCGGCGCTGCGCAGGGCCTCGGCGACCCGGTCGCAGCCGTCGCGGGATCCGCAATAGACCACGCCGGAGCGGCCCTTTCGCTGGCGCACCAGGTCGATGACGGCGGCGTCGGTCCTGGCCCGTGAGGCGCTTTCCTTGCGGATGGCGGACAGTTGCAGGTTGGGCCGGGCGAAGCTGTCGACGAAGACCTCGGCACCCTCCAGCCGCAGGGAGCGCAGGATGTCGTCGCGGGTCCGGGCGTCGGCGGTGGCGGTGACGGCGATGCGCGGCACGCCCGGGAAGATCTCGGCGAGGCGACCCAGCGTCCGGTAGTCGGGGCGGAAGTCGTGGCCCCACTGGGAGACGCAGTGGGCCTCGTCGATCGCGATCAGGCTCAGGGGCAGTTCCTGCAACCGATCCAGCAGGGCGCCGGACGCCAGGCCTTCGGGCGAAACGTACAGCAGGTCCAGTTCGCCCGCCCGTGCCGCCCGCCAGATGGCGGATCGGTCGTCCATCGAGACACCGGAATCCAGCCGCGCCGCCGCCACCCCCTGCTGTTTAAGCGCCTCGACCTGGTCGGTCATCAGGGCGATCAGGGGCGAGACGACCAGACCCAGGCCGGGACGCAGGATGGCCGGGATCTGATAGCAGACCGACTTGCCCCCGCCGGTCGGCAGCACCGCCAGGACGTCGCGCCCGGCCATGACTGCCTCGACGACCCCGGCCTGAAGCCCCCGGAAATCGGCATGACCCCAGACCCGGTCCAGCACCGCGCGCGCCTGGTCCAGGCCCGGCCGGGCCGGTGGATCGCGCAGGATTGAGTCGGGGAGCATCGGCGGGTTGTGCCCGATCCGTTCCGGGGTGTCACGGGATGGGTTGGAGTGAGGCAACAGGCAACAGGCAGCAGGCAGCAGGCAATAGAGGAGGCGCTGTGCAGAATGCCGAGATCTGCCGGATATGACACGGTCTGTGACGCTGCGCCTGCTGCCTGCTGCCTGTTGCCTGTTGCCCGTTGCCCGTTGCCTCCCAGCCGTCTTCGCCCTCACGCGATCTCTCGCTGAAGTCATGGGAAGGGCCGGCGGAGCGCCCGGGCTCCCGCCCGGAAAAGAATAGAAAATACCGTTTCGGCGAAAGACGAACGCTCCGCGTGCGTGGTTATCCGGGAGCTGTACGGCTCGGTCTCCCGAACCAGCGGGGGTGTTAACCCCTTGCCGCTACCGCGCCCCCGGCGGGAGGGCGGGCACCTTGCGTGCCCGTCCCCTGAACGATCCGACTCTCTGCGCCAGACCCTTTGACGGTCCGGGGCGACGAAGCTCCCGAAAGAACTGCGCCGGCATCCCCGGTCCGATCCCGCTCCACACACCCCCGCCGCAACAAGATCGCAAGGCCTTGCGCCCTTCCCCGCGACGGGACGAAGAGCAGTATAGCTGCGGCCGGTACCTGGGCGGGTTTGAAGGGGTCAGAAATCTGCAATCCGTTGCGGGGCAAGGGATTGGTCGGCTGAAGTTTGAAAGTTGGGGGCGTCGGACAAGCCGTCTCCTCCCTGTCGCGCAGCGATGGGGAGGTGGATCCGAGCTCTTGCGAGGAGACGGAGGGGGAGACTCGGTGACTGGAATTAGGGCTGCCGGATGGACCTCGACCGCTTAGAGAGTCCCCACCGGACAGACCTCGTCGCCCCCTCCGTCACGGCGCTGAAGAAGCGCCGCGCCACCTCCCCATCGGCCAAGCGGCCGACGGGGAGGAGAGGCCCCCTAGAACCGGACGTTCAGCGCCAGGGTGGCCGAGCGGGCGGGGGCGGGGTCGGCGTGGTGGACGCCGTTGGTGCGCAGGATGTAGGCCTCGTCCGTCGCGTTCTGGACGTTCAGTTGCAGCGTCGCCCGGTCGGTCAGGTCGTAGGAGGCGAACAGGTCGACGCGGGTATAGTCGGGGGCATAGATGCGGTTGGCCCCGCCGCCGGCCCCGCCCTGGTTGCCGCCGAAGCTTTCACCCACATAGTAGACACCGCCGCCGGCCGTCAGTTTGGACGTCACGCGATAGGTCGAGAACAGGCTGACGTTATGTTCGGGCGTGTTGGCCAGGGGATCGCCCGTGTTGACGTTATTGTAGGCGCCACGGACCAGTTCGCTCTGTTGGTAGGTATAGCCGCCGAACACCTGCCACTGGGGCGTGATGTTGCCGGAGATGCCGATTTCCAGCCCCTTGACCTCGACCTCGCCGACCTGGGCCGAGATGCCGACATCGACCAGGACCACGGCGTTCTCGCGCTTGGTCTGGAACACCGCCGCGCTGAGTTGCAGCTGTTCGCGGAACAGGGCGGCCTTGGCGCCGATCTCGAAACTGGTGCTCTCTTCCGGATCGAGCAGGACGTTGACCGCCGTGCCGGCCGCGTTCTGGTCCCCGCCCGAAATGGTCGGCGGCGTCGAGGACGTGGCATACGAGGCATAGACGCTGGAGTTGGACGTCGGCTTGTAGACCAGGCCGACCTGATAGTTGACGAAGTCCCAGTCGCCGTGCGGGGCCGGGGTATAGACGGGCGCTGTCGGCGTGCCGGTCGCATTGGTCCCTTCGGCGCTGTACTCGTCATAGCGGACGCCGAGGTTCAGCAGCCATTTGTCACCGATCTCGATCGAGTCGAAGGCGAACAGGCCCAGGGTCTGGGTCGTCGAGTCGCTGACCACGCCCCTGACGATCGTGCCGGTCCAGGGGTCGTTCGGGTTCGGGTTATAGACCTGGGTGCAGTCGAAACCGGTCAGGGGCGCGGGGCAGGCCGAGCCGCTCGTGGTGGTGACGGTATAGGAGGCGTTGCGGTTCTCCTCCGACGTCAGTTCCAGGCCGAGGTCGAAGCTGTGCTTCAGCGATCCGGTCTGGGCCGTGCCGAACAGTTCGGTGACGTTGGCCAGGGTGTCGGTCGGGTTCCAGCGCGACTTCAGCCCCCGCTTCATCCAGTAGACCCCGTTGATCAGGGCCGCGCCGTTGTTGGTGATGTTGCCGCCGTCGCCCGGATTGGTGACGACATAGTCGTTCAGGGTCTCGGAATAGCGGGTGACGTTGCGCAGGGTCAGATTGGGCAGCAGCCGGTGCTCGATCTCGAAGGTGGCGGAGCGGGTCTCGTTGTTCAGATAGTCGCGCGTCTCAAGGCCGTAGAAGCTGTCGTATGGGACGTCCAGAATGCCGGTCTCGGTCGTGCGGACCCCGATCTTGGTGAACAGCGGAATGCCGTAGTCCGGCATCTGGTCGGCATCCAGATAATAGAGGCTCAACGTCGCCGAGGTGTCGGTATCCAGGCCGACGGCCAGCGCGGCCGCCACGCCCAGCTTCTCGTAGTCCACGGAATTGCGACCGGCGATGTCGGCCGATGCGCTCAGCACGTTCAGGCGCAGGGCCGCCGTCTCGCCGATCTGCCAGTTCTGGTCGATCGTGCCGCGGAAATAGTTGTCGGTGCCGGCACCCAGCGAGACATTGGTGAAGTCGGTCAGGTGCGGCGCCTTGGAGCTGAGGTTGATCGAGCCGCCGCCCGAGCCCCGGCCGGAATAGACAGAATCCGGTCCCTTGATGATCTCGACCTGCTCCAGGTTGAAGACTTCCCGTTGTTGCCCGCCGGTGTCGCGGATGCCGTCGACGAAGAAATTGTTGCCCGAGGCCTGGCCCCGGATGAAGGGACGGTCGGCCAGCGGCTGGCCGCCCTCGCCGGCACCGAAGGTGATGCCCGGCGAGGTGCGCAGCAGATCCTGAAGCGAGGTGGCGCCGATCTGTTCGATGACCTGTTGCGAGATCACCGTGACCGAGCGCGGCGTATCGACCAGGGGGGCGACGAACTCGGGCGAGGCGGGCTCGCGGCGCAGGCGGCGGCCGTTGACGTCCACGGCGTCCAGCTCGGTCGCCTGTTGCAGGTCGACGTCGGGGGCCGTCGTCACCGGCGCATCCGGCGCGCGGGTCTCGGCCAGGACCGGCGTCGCCGAGAGCATGGCACCGCCCAGCATGGCGAAGGCGAGGGTCGAGACGGCGGTTGAGCGGGGCGAGGAGGAGGACATCAGGGAGGGCCTTGAGCTGCACTTGCGAATAAGTCGCGTTTACGGCTGCTCGATTGCGGCTTTGCAATACGTCTGTCAATGAGAACCATTCACAAAAACGATGGTGCGATGTTTGTGCGTCACCTCGTCGTCGTCAGGGTCTTTCCTCATGCTGGTCCGTGTTCCCGCTCTGCTGTCGCCTGAAGATGTGGCGCGGGTGCGCGGCTTGATCGACGCCGCCGACTGGACCGACGGCAATGCGACCTCGGGCCATCAGTCGGCCCTGGCCAAGGTCAATCGCCAACTTCCCGAGGGCTCAGCCGCCGCGCGCGAGGCCGGCAGCCTGATCCTGGACCGGCTGGGCCAGAGCCCGCTGTTCGTCTCGGCCGCCCTGCCGTTCAAGGTCTATCCCCCCCTGTTCAACCGCTATGAGGGCGGGGAGGCGTTCGGGGTCCATGTCGACAACGCCGTCCGGGCCCAGGCCGGATCCGACTTCCGCATCCGCAGCGACCTGTCGGCGACTGTGTTCCTCAGCGACCCAGAGACCTATGACGGCGGCGAACTGGTGATCCAGGACACATACGGCGAACAGCGGGTCCGATTCGCGGCCGGCGACATGGTGCTGTATCCCGCGTCCAGCCTGCATGAGGTCACGCCGGTGACGCACGGGGTGCGGGTAGCCTCCTTCTTCTGGGTCCAGAGCATGGTGCGCGACGACGGCGACCGGCGGCTGCTGTTCGAGCTGGACGGGGCGGTCCAGGCCCTGACGGCCCGGCACGGCGGGCGCGATCCCGAGGTCATCCGCCTGACCGGCCTGTACCACAACCTGCTGCGCAGGTGGGGCGAGCTTTAGAGATCAGCGGGCCGTGCGGCGCCCTGCAATCAGGGCGAGGGCGGCGGCCATCTGGGGGTCGAGGCCCAGACGGATGTCCTCAGGCGTCGTGGCCACCGCGATGTCGGGCCGGACGGCGGCGTCCGGCTGGGGCGTCGCGGGGAAGGTCGCGATCAGGGGCAGGTCGACTTCCAGCCCCGAGGTGGGCAGGCGCAGGAAACAGAAGGCCCCACCGTTGATGCCGCGCAGGTTGCCGCCGGTCGGCTGGCCGACCAGGGTCGCGGCACCGCTGGCCTGGACGGTACGGGCGAACTGGAAGGTGGCCGAGCTGTTGGAGGCTTCGCACAGCACCACGACCGGCCCCGTGAAACGCCGCCCCTCAGGCCGGATGACCGAGCCTGCGGCGTCGTCGTCATAGCGGGTCAGGCGATAGAAGCCCGGACGGTCATCGGACGGCTGCGCCGCCTCGCCCCAGTCGAGGAAGCTCTTGTCCCAGGTGTCGAGATACGGATGCAGGGCCTCGGGCGCGCGGCGATAGCGGGTCCAGCGCTGGTCCTGCGACAGGGGCAGGTCGCGTTCGATCAGCCGACTGAGGATCACGTTGCCGCAGTCCAGCCCGCCTTCGTTGCCGCGCAGGTCGACGATCAGGCCGCGCGCGCCGTCCTCGGTCAGACCGTCCATCGTCTGGCCCAGCCAGTCTTCCCAGGCGAAATCGGAATTATACAGGGCCCAGCCCGGCATGGTCAGGATGCGGACGCCGTCGTCGCGCGACGTCAGGGTCCAGGGATTGGCGTCGCCGGTGGGACTGGACGCCGGTGACAGCTTCGCCTGGCGTTCGGCCAGGGTCAGCAGAGGCGCGGTGACGTGGCGGCCGTCGGCCAGGGTGAAGACCGCTTCGTCCCTCAGCGACAGGATCAGCGGCAGGTGGATGTCGAAGGTCTCGAACCGGTCGTCGCCGCGCACCTCCATCAGGCTGATCCGCTTGGCGTCATTGCCGCCGTCGGCGCGGGCGAGCGGAATCAGTTCGGCCAGCAGGGCGCGGGTGTCCCGGCCATCAATGGCGGTGACGACGCTGCCGCGCGGCAGGACGGCACCCGTGCTGTGGTCGTCGGTCACGACGATCCGCCCGTCGATCCAGCGGAAGCGGAAGGGCACGAGCGACCGGTCGGGATACAGGGCGTCGGCCACCGGACGGGGACTGTTGTACGGACTGGCGTAGGTATGGCCGCAGCGGACCGAGGCCGTGACCCGCGACAGGGCCAGGAACCGCTCGCGGAACGAAGCTGGACTGCGCCAGGTCTGGGCCAGATCGTCCAGCCGGGCGGTGATCTCGGCGGGGGTGCTGTAGCGATACAGGCCCGGATGCATCGTCTCCCAGGCCTGGCGCAAGATCGCGACGTCGGGACTCCAGTCGTCGGCAAGATCGCGCGACCAGGCGGGCGTGACGGCGGCGACGCAAGCCGCCCCTGACAGCTGCAACAGGCGACGGCGGTTCAGCGGCGACATGGGGCAGGCTCCGGACGATGGCGGTCTAGGCTGGTCCCGGGGTCTGGAGGGCTTCGGCGACCACCCCCGCGGTCAGCAACTGAGGAAGGATACGCGGCCGGGGCGCGTTCGGATGATAGACCAGATACAGCGGCACGCCCGACCGTCCGTGGCGGGCCAGTTCGGCGGCGATGACGTCGTCGCGGCGGGTCCAGTCGGCGACCAGATAGACGGCGTTGGATCGCTCCAAGGCACGGCGGGTCGAGGCGGTGGACAGGGCGGTGCGCTCGTTGATCTTGCAGCTGACGCACCAGTCGGCGGTGAAGTTGACCAGGACCGGTCGGCCCTGGGCCAACGCCGCATCGACCCGTGCGGGTGACCAGGCGTCGGCGGGGATGGGACGTTCGGCGTCCGGCGCGGGGGCTGAACGGACGGCGAGGACCGCCAGCATCAGGGCGACGGCCATGCCGAGACCGCCCACGATGGGGGCCCAACGCTGACGGGGGGCGATCTTCTCGGCGAGCGGCCCGATGGCGACGGCGGCAATGGTGCCGACGACGCAGGCGGCGGCCAGCCAGGCGTTGGCGGCTCCGTCGGTCTGGCGCGCGAAGACCCAGACCAGCCACAGGGTCGTGGCAAACATGGGCAGGGCCAGCAGCCGTTGCAGCCGCACCATCCACGGGCCGGGGCGCGGCAGGCGGCGCAGCAGGCCGGGCGACAGGCTGATCGCCAGATAGGGCAGGGCCAGACCCAGGCCCAGCATGAGAAAGACGGCGAGGGCGGCGGGCGCGGGCATCAGCAGGGCGGCACCGAGCGCAAAGGCCATGAAGGGAGCGGTGCAGGGGGCGGCGACGACGACCGCCAGCATGCCGGTGAAGAAGGCCCCTGCCCCGCCCGACAGCCGGGACAGCCGGGATCCGCCGAGACGCTGAAGGCCTGCGCCGATCTCGAAAGTGCCCGACAGGTTCAGCGCCACCGCCAGCATCAGCAGGGCCAGGCCTGCGACCACGGCCGGGGACTGGAGCTGGAAGCCCCAGCCGATGGCCTGACCGCCGGCGCGCAGGGCCAGCAGCACCGACGCCAGGGCGAGGAAGGTGGCCAGAACCCCGGCGGTGAAGAGAACGCCGTCGCGGCGGGCCTCGGCCGGATCATGTGCGGCCCGGGTCAGGGAGGCGGCCTTCATGGCCAGGACCGGGAAGACGCAGGGCATCAGGTTCAGCACCAGCCCGCCCAGAAAGGCGAGCAGGGCCGCGTGCAGCACGGCGGTCCAGGTCGTCGTGCCGGGGCCGGTGGTCTGGCCGAAGGCGTCGGGGATGGCGGTCAGGCCGCCGGTGCCGCTTGCGCCCGGCAAGGGTGGGCCCGGTTCGGCGGTGATCTCCCACGCCCCGGCGTCGGTGGCGAGGACGCCGATGACGGGGCCTTTTGCGAGGCCCGTGCCGAACATGCCCGGTTTGACAGC
Source organism: Brevundimonas sp. (assembly GCF_044239655.1). Classification (GTDB taxonomy): domain Bacteria; phylum Pseudomonadota; class Alphaproteobacteria; order Caulobacterales; family Caulobacteraceae; genus Brevundimonas. The sequence goes on along the minus strand of NZ_JBIIAY010000053.1, from coordinate 1,930 downwards.
GAGCGACAGGGTCACGCCCTGCGGCCCGCGCTGGCCGAACTGGGCGGCGGCGTGGTCGATGACGTCGGGGTCATAGGGGAAGAAGGCCGCCTGGGTCAGGTCGGCGCCGGGCAGGGGCCCACCGGTCGCCGTCAGCCGCAGGGTCTGGCCGTCGAGGGTGGCGCGTGCGGTGATCCCGCCGGGACGGGGGGCGGTCTCGACGATCGACTGGACCCTTCGGCCCCAGGCTCCGGCCAGGGGTGCCGCGCCCTCGCGGATCGGCAGGTCCAGCGTCAGGGTCAGGGTGTCGGGGACGCACATCTCGTCGCTGCACACGAAGAAGCCGGCTTCGACGGTCAGGCGAACCATCGAGCCCGGTCGGGCCGAGGCGGGGATCTCGACCGGCACAGGCAGGAAGACCTCGCCCTCATAGCCATAGTTGGTCAGGCCCTGGAGCCGCTGGCGCTGCGGCAGGGGCCAGACGATGTCGCCGGCGCGAACGTCCTGAGGCAGGCTCCACGACAGGGTGGTCGGACCGCCGGAGTCGCCGGGATTGCGCCAGTAGGTGTGCCAGCCGGGCTGGATCTTCTGGCGGACAGCGACGATGGCCGTGGAGCCGGGTGCCGCCCAGGCCGACATGGGTACCAGCTCCGCCTCGATCCGCTCGGTGCTCTGGGGGCCGATCTGGGTCGGCTGGGCGACCGCCGGGGCGGCGAGCGTCAGCCAGGCGGTGAGGAACAGCAGAAGCAGGCGCAAGGGGCGACGGTCCGGCGCAGGAATGCGGGATGCGACCTATAGCCAGCCGCCCGCGCCTGCGCCATCGCGCCGAAACGCCTCAGGCTCGCCGTGCGGTCGAGCCGACGGGCCATGAGGATCAGAGACGGGGCGCGGCCTCGACCAGAACTTCAGTGCGCCGACGCAGGGGTTCGCGAATGCCGTTGGGATCGGCGGCGCCCTCGTCACCGACGGCCGTGATATCGAACAGGGGCGCGGGCCAGCCGGCGCCTTCCAGGGCCTCGACCACCGCCGTGGCGCGTCGGGCCGAGAGTTCCTGATTGGCCGCGGCACCGCCGCGCGCGTCGGCAAGGCCGATGACCCGCACCGACCTGATGTCGCAACCCTGGAGCTGGGTCGCCGTCATGCCGATCGCCTGACGCGCCGGTTCGGTCAGCCGCGCCTCGGAGTCGGCGAAATAGATCTCGAACTTCATGGGAATGCAGGTCGATGCCGTCGCCACGACCGGACCCCGGTCGAGCATCCCCCTGGCCGTCCCGCAACCCGCCAGCCCCACGGCCAGCAGGCCCATCGCGATCACGCCCCTCATCATGCCAGCCCGCCCCATCGTCCGCATCTCCCAAAGGCCGCACAGGCCAGTTCATCTCGCCATAAGGGCGGCGCGCCGTCCCGACGCACCGCCCTCAAGACATCTTCGTATCAGCCGCGAGGCTGACGACGACTACTGGCGGCGCTGGCCGTTCTCCCAGTAGCACTCATTCTGGCGGCCGTCGTAGCAGTAGTAGTAGTTGCCCGAATTATCGCGGTAGCGTTGCTGGTTGTTGCGGTCCTGTTGCGAGCCGCGGATGGCACCGACGGCACCGCCGGCGGCTGCACCAATGAGAGCGCCGGTGGCGGCGTTACCGCTGCCGACGTTGTTGCCGATGATGGCACCGGCGACGGCGCCGAGGCCGGCGCCGATGGCACCCTGGCGGACCGTCTGGTTCGGTGTGCCGTACGGGTCGCTGGCGCAGGCGGAAGCCAGCAGGCCGGCGGCACCAATGGCGATGATTGCCTTGTTCATGATCTCTGATCCTTCATCCCGGATGAGGCCCGGTTCAGGGCCCTATGTTCGCCCCGAGGGGGAGAACGCTGGATTATGGCACAGGTTCCCTCCCTATGCGCGGTCAGAACGATGCCATAGTCTGTCCTTGGGGGGCCGGCGGGGTGAAAATGG
>NZ_JBIIAY010000158.1:0-5603 GCF_044239655.1 Brevundimonas sp. | reverse complement strand
GCCCCATCGACTGGCCGGCGAAGGCCTTGGTCTGGGCCATCTCGAACACCTGGTCATCAGGCGTGTCGAAGGCCTCGGCGATCTCCTGGACCACCACATCCTTCTCGCGCTCGATCTCGGCGGGATCGAGCGTGGGGCGGAACACCAGATCCGACACCACCTGCATGGTCAGGCCAAGCGAACCGTCCAGGGCCCGGACGTCGAAACTGGTCCGCTCGTATCCGGTGGCGGCGTTGATCGATCCGCCCTCGGCCTCGATCCGCTCGACGATGTCGCGCGCGGCCATGTCCCCCGCGCCCTTGAAGACGAGGTGTTCCAGCAGGTGAGACCAGCCGGACTGGCCTTCATTCTCCCAGCGCGCGCCTCCGCGCACGGCGACGGACAGGGCCAGGGTGCGCAGGCCCGGCATCGGATCACAGACGACGCGGACGCCGTTGGACAGGGTATGAAGTGTGGTCAGGACGGGTCTTTCTCAGGCTCCCGGCGCATCCGGCGCCAGAGCATGGCCACATAGAAGCCCACCAGGGCGATCGCCAGTCCGAACCAGGTCATCGCATAGCCGAGGTGGTTGTTGGAAAAGGCCGCCGGGGGAGCCGAAGCGGTCAGGGCCGCAATCTCGGGATTGGGCGAGGTCAGGGCGAACAGGGTGAACTCCGACACGGCCGGGGCCCCCAGCGCCTGCGCCATCGCCGCGCTGTCGCGGGCATAGAAGCGGTTGTCAGCGGGCGGCGGCGTCATCGCATTCCCCGCCCCCGGCGTCCGCCTGAGCTCGACCAGCAGCGACAGGGGCAGGGTCGATTCGATCACCCGGGGCCGCGCCGGCACACCTTCAGGCACGAAACCCCGGTCGATCAGCAGCGGCGTCTCAACGCCGGGCGCGCGACACAGGGAGATCAGCCGCGACCCCGGCTCGCCGTCGTGGATGGACTGAAGTTCGACGAAGGGTGCCGTCGCCAGTCCCGGACACACCACAAGCGCCCGCCGGAACTCGGGATCGGGCGCGATCAGCACCTCGGAAAGCGCAGCCGGCGCGGCCTCGGCGGCCGCCTCGGACTGGGCGATCAGCCCCTCCTTCCACGCCAGCCGCTGCACCTGCCAGACGCCCAGCCCGATCAGCAGGGCGAGGGCGGGGGCCGTGAACAGGGTCAGCAGCCACGGAAAGCGTTTCATGAGCAAATCCTCACCCGTAGGGGGAGGGGGACCCCGAAGGGGTGGAGGGGGTCAGCCGCGCACGCCGGTGTCTTCCGGGAGACGCAATCAGCGCCGCGAACAATCAGCCAGCGCAGTGTCTGGGGTTGGCCCCCTCCACCGCGAAGACGCGGTCCCCCTCCCCCTACGGGTGAAGATTTCGACCTGCGGCTCACCGCGCGCCGTCCATCTTGCCCCGCATCTGGAGCGCGATCATCAGCCCCTTGCCCGGCCGCATCAGCCCGATCGACAGCCCCGCCACCAGTGGCAGGGATACCAGCAGCAACAGCCAGATCGGCGGATCGAAGGCGATCTGCACATACAGGGCCGAGAACACCACCAGCCCGCCGGCGATCTGCATAATGAAGATGGCCGCCCCGTCGCCGGTGTTCATCCGGCTGTAGTCGAAGCCGCAGGTCGCGCACCGATCCACGACCTTCAGGAAGCCGGCGAACAGTTTGCCCTTGCCGCAGTTGGGACAGCGACAAAGCAGTCCGGCCCGGATCGCATGGATCCGGGCCGGTGCTTGAGGTTCGAGAGGCAGGACTGGATCCAACGCCGTCCTTAGCCGAACACGACGTAGACGAAGGCGAACAGGAACAGCCACACCACGTCCACGAAATGCCAGTACCAGGCGGCCGCCTCGAACCCGAAATGCTGCTCGGGGGTGAAGGCGCCGTTCAGCAGGCGGATCAGGCAGACGGCCAGGAAGATGGTGCCGACCAGGACGTGGAAGCCGTGGAAGCCCGTGGCCATGAAGAAGATCGACCCGTACAGGCCCGAGTTCACGGCCTCTTCGTTGAAGAACAGGTTTTCGTGGATGATCTCGTAATATTCGTAGGCCTGAACCGCAGTGAAGATCGCACCCAGGGCGATGGTCAGGACCAGGGCCAGTTTGGCCCCGTTGCGGTCACCCTGTTGCAGCGCATGGTGCGCCCAGGTGACGGTGCAGCCACTCAGCAGCAGGGTCACGGTGTTCAGCAGCGGCAGTTGCCAGGCCGACAGAACCTCGACCCCCTTGGGCGGCCAGGTCGACCAGGCGGCGGCCGTATCGGCCCAGGCGCTGATTTCGGGGATGCCGGCGCGGGCCTCGTTGAACACGGCCATCTCGAAGAACATCCAGAAGAAGGCCGCGAAGAACATGATCTCCGACGCGATGAACAGCACCATGCCGTAACGCAGGCCGATCGCGACGACGGGGGTGTGGTCGCCGGCGTTGGCTTCCTTGACCACATCGGCCCACCACAGGCCCATGCCGAGCACGGTCGTGGCCAGACCCAAGAGGAACACCCAGCTGGTGCCCTCGGGCAGGCCGAACAGCCCCTTCATCCAGATCACCGCGCCGACCATCATCACCACGGAGGTCGCCGAACAGAACAGCGGCCACGGGCTGGGGTTGACCAGGTGGTAATCGTGATGCGGAGCGGCGTGGTTGTCGGCCATCTTGGGAGGTCTCGTCAGGCGAAGAGTCTAGGGACGGGCTATAGCCCATTTTTCAAAGTCGTCGAGGCCACGGCGGCGAAAAAGCGGCGGTCCCGTGCAGGCGTTCGGTCTATCCCGCCCGGGCAGGCGCGATCAGGCCGTTGGCGGCCGCCGTCGGCGCGCCGTCCTTGGCCGGATAGAAGGTATAGCTGAGGGTGATCTCGCTGGCCCCGCGCGTCTCGCGGTCGGTGGCCAGCTCGGGGGCGACGAAATACTGGATCGGGAATTTGATCGTCTGGCCGGGCTGGATCGTCTGGGTCTCGAAGCAGAAGCACTGCAGCTTCTGGAAATAGGGGCCGGTGCTCTCGGGCACGACATTGTAGGCGGCGCGGGCCTGGATCGGCTTGTCCGAGGTGTTGGTCACGTCGAAATAGGCCATGCCCGTCTCGCCGATCCGGACCTTCTGCAAGGTCTGTTCGGCCCGGAACCGCATCGGCAGGTCGCGCACATTGGTGTCGAACCGCACGGTGATCTGGCGGTCCAGCACATCCTCGGCGGCCGGTGCGACCTCGGCTCGCCGGACCGTGCCGTCAAAGCCGGTGACCTGGCAGAACATCTTGTACAGCGGCACGGCGGCGAAGGCCGCACCTGTCATGAACACCACGCCCCCGGCGCAGATCGCCCCGATCAGATGATTGCGCTTCACCGGTCGATCGACCCGACGGGCGCCATCTGAGCGCGAGCTTCAGACTGATTGTGCATCATGCGCAGGAAGGTGGTGGTGAACAGCAGCATCATGAAGGCCACCAGCCCCAGGGCGATGAAGACATTGCGGCGCTTGCGCGCGGCCAGTTCGACCGGCGTCAGGGTCACATACTGGCGGGGGGCGGCCAGAGGCGGCGTGGACTGGGGTTCGGACATGGCGGGCTTCCTCAGCCGATCAGGCTGAACGACACGGCCCCGGTCAGGGCCTCGATCAGCAGGGCGGCGAACAACGACATCAGATAGACGATCGAAAAGGCGAACAGGTTTCGGGCCGGTTTGGCCTCTGCCTTCACATCATACAATGCGGCCTCTCGCCCCACGGTATCGGCCTTGTCCGGTCCCTCGGTCCCGACGGGATCGCCGGCCCGCGAGCGGAACAGCCGATAGGCCAGCCCCAGGAAGCCCAGGCCCCCCAGCACCGACACGGCCAGATAGAGCCAGCCCCCCAGGCCGACCACGGCCGGGGCGATCGCCACCGGCACGAACACCAGCGAATAGATCAGGATCTGCAGCCGCGTGGACTTCGCGCCGCGCGCCACCGGCATCATGGGAATCCCCGCCTTGGCGTAGTCCCCGGCCGAATACAGCGCCAGGGCCCAGCTGTGCGGCGGCGTCCACAGGAAGATGATCAGGAACAGCAGCCAGGCCTGCCACGGGGCCGAACCCGTCGCCGCCGCCCAGCCGATCACGGGCGGCAGAGCGCCCGCCGCCCCGCCGATGACGATGTTCTGGGGCGTCCGCCGCTTCAGCATCACCGTATAGAAGCCGGCGTAGTAGACGATGGTCAGGGCCAGCAGACCGGCCGCCAGCCAGTTGGTGTTCATCCCCAGCAGCATGACCGAAAACAGGCTCAGCACCGCGCCGAACGCCATGGCGTCATTCTTGTTGACCCGTCCGGCGGCCACCGGCCGACCCCGCGTACGCCGCATCAGGGCGTCGGTCTCGCCCTCGATCGCCATGTTCAGGGCCCCCGCCGCGCCTGCGCCCACCGCGATGCACAGGATGGCGATGGCCGCCACGAACGGATTGATCGCCCCGGGTGCCACGACCAGTCCGGTCGCGCCGGTGAACACCACCAGCGACATCACGCGGGGCTTCAACAGCTGGAAATAGTCTTCCGGCTGGGCGGCGGTCAGGGCGGGGGTGTCGGTCTGGGTCATGGTCATGAATGGCGAAGGCCGCCCTTTCGGTAACGAAAGAGCGGCCCCCGGCTTTCCGATGTTATCGGGCTTAGTGTTCGTCCGACTTCACCACCGGCAGTTCGTTGAACTGATGGTGCGGCGGGGGCGAGGACAGGGTCCACTCCAGGGTCGTGGCGCCTTCACCCCAGGGGTTGGCGACGCCCGGACGACGACGGATCGCCGCCTCGGCCAGCATGACCAGGAACACCACCACGCCGGCGATGGTCACCAGATAGCCGACCGACGAAACGTGGTTCCACAGGGTATAGGCGTCCGGATAGTCGACGTAGCGACGCGGCATGCCTTGCAGGCCCAGGAAATGCTGCGGGAAGAACACCAGGTTCACCCCCACGAACATGATCCAGAAATGCGCGGCACCCAGGAACTCGTTGTACTTCACGCCGAACATCTTCTCGAACCAGTAGTAGAAGCCGGCGAAGATCGCGAACACGGCGCCCAGCGACAGCACGTAGTGGAAGTGGGCCACAACGTAATAGGTGTCGTGCAGGCTGTAATCGATACCCGCGTTGGACAGGACCACGCCGGTCACGCCACCGACGGTGAACAGGAAGATGAAGCCGATGGCCCACAGCATGGGGGTCTTGAAGCTGATGGAGCCGCCCCACATCGTCGCGATCCAGCTGAAGATCTTCACGCCCGTGGGCACGGCGATGATCATGGTCGCGGCGACGAAATAGGCCCGCAGGTTCACCGTCATCCCGACCGTGTACATGTGGTGGGCCCACACGATGAAGCCGATGAAGCCGATCGCGACCATGGCGTAGGCCATCGCCAGATAGCCGAACACGGGCTTCTTCGAGAAGGTCGAGACGATGTGGCTGATGATGCCGAAGCCCGGCAGGATCAGGATGTAAACCTCGGGGTGACCGAAGAACCAGAACAGGTGCTGGAACATCACCGGATCACCACCGCCGGCGGGATCGAAGAAGGAGGTGCCGAAGTTGCGGTCGGCCAGCAGCATGGTGATGGCACCGGCCAGGACGGGCAGGCTCAGCAGCAGCAGGAAGGCGGTGATCAGCACCGACC